>JALTZH010000085.1 GCA_027051265.1 archaeon
CTATTAAGTATAATAGAGGGACATATCTTTCTTATTCCCTTAATTTTTCCTATTTTATTAAAGATTATTTGCGAAAATTCTTCGTTATTTTTTGCCCATACTTCAGCAATTATCATGTGATCTCCCGTCGATAAGTATATCTTCTTAACCTCAGGCATCTTTTTTAACATATCTATTATATTAAGAATACTTTCAGGTTCAGTATCTATACCAACAAGTGATACAACTTCAAAACCTATCTTTTTTGGATCTATATCAATCGTAAACTTCTTTATTATACCATCGTTTACCAATTTCTTTATAACTCTTCTTACATATGCCTCAGAGATGTTTAACATCTTTGCTATTTCAACATTCTTCATTCTTGAATTTTTTTCGAGGATATCTAGTATATCCAGAACAACTTTTTTCACAAGAATCCCTCCGTTAATATAACCGGAACCCTAATAGTTGTTATAAATTGCATATTGTTAACCACATTTTTTAACATTTTAAAAATTAACGCTTAATAATTGTTAAAAATAAAAAAATATCTTATATATTATAAAAATGTTTTTTTAAGGTATTCAATCCATAGGTCCCTTTCAAGATTTGGAAAACTGTAATCTGCTATAGATACGTAAAATCTTGAGGCATTGAAAGTTTTAATTTTTGAAAAATTTCTTAGTGTTGAAAGCATTTGTATAAGAAGCTGATAGAAAATTCCTACAAAAATTGCTAAATCGTAATGTTTACCGTTAAATCCTTCCCACTCTTCATCCTTTAAAAAGTTTATAAGTGTGTTTAGACTCTCGTAATGTACTTCTCTATCTCTATCCTTGAATGCAAAGAAAGTCTTTGGTGTAGTAGCAACGATTTCATACTTCGTTTTTGACAATATATCAACAGCTTGATTCTCTCTGCTTAATAGTTCTCCAGCAATAATTATTGGATTCTTTGCTCTACTTATAAGTCTTTTTGCCTGCTTATAATCTATAACCATTGCATATCTATTTCCATATGAATCTGCATGATACCATGGTTTTGTGAACATCACCATCACTCCTTTATATTCCTTTCTAACAACGTTGGATCAGGAATTGTCTTAGGTTTCCATCCTTTTTCTTTCAGCATCTTTAGTATCTCATCTTTATAGTTGAATGGTATTTCGTTTTCATTTCTTATGTATAGATGTAGATCGTTGGGTAATTTTCCAAAGAATTTTTTATACAAATCTATATAATGTGCAACCTTAATCATTCTACCTTTACTGGTATCGTTTGGTCGCATAACAAGCTTTGATATCCATATCATTGCTTCTTCTTTACTCTCAGCTACAACAAGTAAATGTTCTGGAACAGGGTCGGCAACAACTCTTTTACCTGTTCTTGCATCGTATACAATCCAGTCGTTTTCTTTATCTCTTCTACCTAATAATAATCTTCTATATTTGGCACCATGAGGTCCAAGTATAACAGGGATTCCCCACCTATTTGCACCTGTAGCAATTGCAATTGCTTTCTGTGACATCGTACCCCAAACTACAGCTACAGCACCAACTCTGTTCAAAATATAATCTGCTATAACTTCAAAGTTTCCTCTTAATGGTCTTCTTGCAAATATATTGGCTATCTTTATCGCTGCTCCTATTGCATGACTGTTTGCAACACATGAACCTAAATTGACTAAACATCCAGCATCAAAACTTCCCGGATACTTTTCGTATAAACTTTTTCCTTCCTCGTCTTTATAGGATGCAATTGTCATTGCAGCACATCCACTTGTAACAACTATATAATTTCGTTTGAGAAATTCTTCAGCCATTTCGCCAAGTTCTCTTGTACCATTATAATAGTTACTACATCCAGCAAACAATATAACTCCAGGAATCTCACCAAAGACTATTGGTTGACCTACTTTTCTTATTTCTGTATCTTTAATAGGTCCTCTTCCTGCTCTTATCTTACTCTTCTCATTTTTAACGATATATTCAACAGCCTTTTCCATTGCTGTAACTATCTTAATATCTTTAGGACATGAAGATTCACATCTTCCACAAGCGATACATTCTTCTCTTATTATAGATAACTCAAACAGGTTTCCATGCTTCGCTTTTTCAATAGCCTCTGGAATCTCTAAGTTTACGGGACAATTTCTCTGACAATTGTAACATTTCGTACATTTCTTTAAATCTTCAATTACTTCGTTAATATCTGGTAGTCTTTTGTATTCATATCTTAAAGGATTTACAAGCATTGCTAACTTCACAGCAACCTCGGCAGCCTTTTTTGGATCATGTATCAATACACCAGCCTTTCCATTACTTATTAAATCCATTATAATTTTATCAGCAGGATCGTTTGTTCTATCTTCTAAACCATGACAGGCTTTATCACTCGTTGCAATTACAAAGGATTTTCTCTTTCTTGCTTCCTCAACAACATCTGTTCTTATACATTGTTCATCGATTACGATAACATCCGCAATTCCTGCTCTTAAAAATCTTAGCTGTGCTGACATAGGGCCAATTATTTTAACTCTAGAATTTTTCCTAACCAAATCATGACTCGTGCAACATATTCCTACGACTTCAACTTTATCGTTTAAATTGTTTTTATCGATGTAGTCTAGAATTTCAATTCCAACTATGGCATTGTGACCAATTGTTAATATCGTTGCTTTTCTCGTATCAACAACACCCATACCAATTTCTGCCAGAGGTGCATCTTCATCTCCTTTTGGATAATTATAACCAACTATCTGAGCTATATCAGCGATTTCTTTAACTAAATTATCTATCATCCCCATATGCAGAGCTTTCGATTCATAATCTATTGCAGATGCTTCTTGTCCCGTTGCTATACTAGCGAGGACGTTTGTTACTTCTTCTTCAGCATATCTTAAAGCTTCATCTAAATCTCCAAGAACTTCAGGTTTTATTCCAATTATAGTTCTCGTAATAGGTGCTTCGACGTTAATTTCTAAACCTAAATTAATTTTATAATCTCTACCAAGTTTTTTTATCAAATAATCAACCATATGTCTTGCGTGTGCTAAGTGACATGCGGTTCCAATAGTTACATGAAGACAGAATTCTCTTGCTTGTTGTGTTGTCATATCTATGCCGCATGCTCCTTTTTTTCCTTCTGATAGATCACATTTACCAAAGACACATTTACAACAGAAATCACAAAGAGGAGAGTAGAAAGGTTTATATCTGGATAAAAGTTTAAAGTCCCAGTTTCTTAACGTAAACACGTTTGGTTTTATCTGAGGTCCTTCTTTTTCTTCCCATGTTTCTTCTCTAACTTTACCAAACTCTAACGTAATATTTTCTCCCTTAATAATATTCGTATCCACTTTTTTAATTTTAACCAATATATTATCCATCGAAATTTTATCAAGTTCCATCATAGTAAATCACCGAGATGTTTTAAATGGAATGGTAGATAACTAATAATCTTATTTTTAACTTCTTTAATATTTTCATCGAATTTTAACTTTGAAAGTTTTTCTATCGACAATATATCAACGTTTTCTTTTAAATCTATATCTTTTTGTTTTAAAATTTTGTCGAGAAACATTTCTCCGTTTTCTGTTCTTATGATAATTGTCGAATAACCTTTATCCGAACCAACCGATCCAACACTAAGATCAGCCATTCTTGCAGGAAAATCTATGCAATAGTTGCAACCAAATCTTTTATATCTTCTAACTTCTTTTAAAGGTATTTTTTTAACACCATCTGGAAGATATACGTAGAAATATTTTCCTTTTATATCTACTTTTCTTATGGAGTCTAAATTTATTGAATACTTTTCTCCTATTAAATCCGTAAATAACTCATAAAGAAAATTACTTTTACAGAACAATCCAATGATTAATTTGATGTTTTTTGTTAAATCAACTTCTCCAACCTTATTAAACTGAAACTTTCTAATTGCTTCTATTTGACATGGAAGCGCAACAACAGCAACTCTTTCATATTTTAAAGAGTCCTTAAGAAGATATAAAACATTACTCATAGTATATTTAGTACCAGCTGCCTTTACGACATCGTCTGCATTGGTTACAATTTTTGGATAGGCTTTTTGTTTCTCATGAAATGTTACCAATGCAGCATCTATTAAATCATTTTCCAGCAAGTATTTAAGGATATAAGTAACTGCACCTCCATCTTGTCCCTTTATGTTTGTTTTCATTGCTATGATTTTTTTATAATATCCAAGCAGATTCGTTTCATATTTTCCAAAGAGTTTTTTTTCGATCTCTTTTCTCGAAATATCACATCTCGGACAAACTTCTAAACAATAGCCGCATTTCGTACAATTTCCATCGAGATACGGATATTCGTCGAATTTAATAACATCTTCTGGACAAACTGCCTGACATATGCTGCACCCTGAGCAAAAATCGTTCAATATTACAAAATATTCGAGAGCTTTAAAACCTTCTTCCTTACCAACAATTTTGTAGTTGATAACCATAAAACAATACATCGAAATTCAAATTGAAATCTTTATCTTCTCGTTGTATGCTGGTTATTTTTTCATTCCTTTTCCTTAAGCAAATTCAATATCTCTATTTTGAGTACATTTTTTATTAGAGTAAAGTATACACTTAGAATTGCTACGAAAACTGTTACAAGTATTGAAATCAAAAACGTATTGATAACATTTATTCCTAAGAATGTTTGAAACGTAACCATGAATTTAGGTAAAATATAGAGAGAAATATATATTGATAATACCATACCAATAATAGAGGAAGGAATTATTAGAAGCAAAAGTTCATACATGAACAACATAAAAACGGATTTGTTCGTTACTCCTAATGCTTTGTAGATACCAATTTCCTTTTTTCTTTCGTTTACAGATATTGAAATGATCGTTGAAATTATTAGTAGGAACATTGGAATTACAAGAACAACTATTGCTATTAAAGAATTAGAAAGGCTTTGAATGTAACTTCTAAAATGCTTCCCGAGCTCTCCCTTTTTTATAATTTCAACCTCAGGGAATTCACTTCTTATCCTTTCAGCGAATTTATTTGGATCGACATTTGGTTTTAATTTAATATATATGACAGAGATCTCATCTCTGTTAACTACAACATACGGATTCTTACCTATTATATCGTTTAAGTCATCAACACTAATGTAAAGTGCATAATCCAATCCAGTTCCAGTTTCTCTGAGATTTGTTGTTAATTCGAATTCTTTTCCATAGAGATATGCGGTATCGACTTCATATCCAAGAATTGCATACCAAGCTTCTAATCCAGCGTAAGCAGTGCCTGGTGTTAACTCTATATTTTTTTCTAGGAATGGTTTTATTATAAAATCAGTTCTTGGATCTATTGCTATTACCTGAACATCAGCAACTCCACAACATAATGCGGGTAAAGTTACCAGGAATACTTGATAGGTTATTTTTTCGATTTCATCATAATTTTTTAATTTTTCATATATATCTTTTTTCATATAAAAGGTTCTCAACTCCCAGGCAAACAAGAATTCATCTAACAATGTTTCAGAACCTTTTGGAACTAGAACCAAATCAGCTCCAAGTTTTTCGTTTACAATTTCTATATTTTTATTAATAGTACTTGTAGTGATTGAAATGAAAGAAATGATAAACGACAAAAGAATCACAGATAATATGATAATGATGCTTCTTAACATGTTCCTCCTAATATTTTTAAGAGCTATTGAGAGTAATCTCATAAAAAAATTAAAAATTTTTAGCTTAAAGATTATAACTTTTAATATTAAATTAATTCATCTTAAATATATAATATTGAATTTTTTTAACTTTTAAGCAATTTTAAAAAATACATGAATAATAGAACAAAAATAGAAACCAAAAATTTAACAAAAATTTATGAAAGAGAAGAGGAAAAGTTCATAGGTGTTTATGATATAAACCTAACAATTAACGAGGGAGAATTTGTTGGAATACTAGGCCACTCTGGTGCAGGAAAAACTACGTTACTAAGTTTAATGGGTGGATTAATAAAACCTACGAAGGGTAGTGTTTACATAAATAACGTTGATATATTTAAGCTGGATGATAATGAATTATCTCATTTTAGAAACAAAAACATAGGTTTTATTTTTCAATACTCGAGTTTAATTCCAAACTTTACTGTGATGGAAAACATTTTACTTCCGATAGTTTTCTCAAAGGAAAAGAAAAACTTAAGAGAATATGAGACAAGAGCTAAATATTTTTTAGAAAGGTTAGGATTAAAGGGATATGAAGACAAATATGCATATGAATTATCGGGTGGTGAGCAAAGAAGGGTTGCAATAGCTAGAGCTTTTATAAACAAACCAGAGATAATATTGGCAGATGAACCAACTGCAGATTTGGATGAAGACACGGAATTGAAAGTGTTAAAATTCTTCAGAGAAATCCAAAGAAAGGAGAATCTAACATTTGTTTTGGTAACGCATAGTACAGAAATTGTTGATTTGTGTTTATGTGAAACAGTATACTATATGAAGAAAGGAAGAATTTATGATAAAAAGATTATTGCTTGAATTATCTATAAGAAACATAAATAGAAGAAAACTTAGATTTCTTTTAGTGTTCATTCCAATATTTATATTGACGTTTATTTTTACATATCTTCTCGTTATATCTCAAATATTCTTATACAGCTTAAACGAGCTTTCACTCAAAATTGGACAAGCCGATATAGTTGTTGTTCCAATGGGTTCTTTGGTTGAGAATGAAGATTTTTTGCTTGAAGGAAATCTTAGACCATTTAAGTTAAATCCCGTATTTTATGATAAGATTAAGAATCAATTTAAAGATGAAATAGAAAGAATAACCTATCAAATCTATTTGGAAAATCTAGATGGAATAGCATTGATAGCAATAGATCCAAGAACAGACTTTATAGTTAAACCATTGCTTGAGAAAAAGGTAGAGCTTGGAGAATTTGAAGCATATGTTGGAGCAAAAGCCTTTGAAAAATTAGGTGGAAAGGATTCTGTGGAAATATATTCTAAGAAATTTAGAATCGTATCAAAATTAAAAGAAACGGGAAGTGGTTTAGACTATGCAATATTCGTAAGAGTCGATGATATTAAAAAATTGAAAGATATAGATTATATATCCGTTATATATATAAGAGCTAAACCTGAGGTTGATTCTGAAATATTGGCTTATAAAATAGAAAACGTTTTTGTACAGGTTGATACTGCACATCTGACAAAAATGGGAAAGAAAATAAAAAAATCGATAAACGATTTAAACAATATTCTTAAGTTTATGTTTTTAATCTCAATTATATTATGTATTCTATTAATATATAATATATATTCAATAATAATAAATGAAAGACGGAAAGAAATAGGTATATTAAAAGGATTAGGTGCTAGTAACAAAGATGTTTTAAAATTGTTGCTTTTAGAGGGATTCCTAGTATGCTCGCCAGCATCAATTTTTGGTAGCGTTGTAGCAATTATTCTCTCATACTTAACGTTGTTAAAATTCTTTAAGTTAATCTTTGTTAAGATACCTGTTACGGTGTTTATCTTTGTTCCTTTATCCTTGCTTATAAGTATAACGATAACATTCCTCGGTATTTATATCACATTCTCTAAAATAAGAAGATTTGATATACTATCATTATTAAAGAGCATCTAATCAAAATCTATATCAGATTTAAACTTTTAACTTTCTCCCCGCCTTACAGGAACTCTTGTTCTCTAAGGCAGAGAGAAGTTTGAGAGAGTGGTCCTACACCCGTTACGGCTATCTATTTTTAAATGAAATATTAAAAAAATTAAAAAATATTATAAAAATATTAAAAGTTATTTATTTAATTTAAATATTAAATTTATTTCAAATTAAAAAGCTTAGTTTATATTAATAGGTGATAGTATGTTTGATAAAAGTGTTGCTAAAAAAGTATTTATACTAGTACTTGCTTTTGGAATTATTCTTTTAGCTGCATGTGCACCTCCACCAAAACCAGAAGAAAAAGCTCCACCACCAGAGAAAAAACCACCTGAAGAAAAACCAGCTCCTCCACCTCCTAAAGAAAAGATAGTTTATACAGGTACTGTTTATGTTGCTGGTATGGGAGGTCACTTTGCAGTAGCTGAAGTAGAGATAGATCCAACAAATGAAGAAGAACCTATAAAGATTAAGAATTTGAACAGAATAACATTGATGGGTGAAGGAGGAATTTATGGTACAAAAATGGCAACCCATGATCCAAGAATTGATTATGAAAAACATAGGATGTATTATACAACTTACGTAGATGATGGTACTGGTCATTTCCACTATGGATACGTTGATCTAAAAACCGGTGAAGTAAAAGTTGATAAGAAGTTCAAGATTCCAGAAGGTGCAAAGAAACCATTTGGATGTGCTTCAGGACAAACTCCTAAATACTTCGTACCAACGATAATGTCATATCCAGGATTCATATTAGTAATTGATAAGGAAACGATGGAAGTTGTTAGAAAGGTAGATATACCAACCACTGATCCATTCCCAAAAGCTTATTGTTGGTACCATGGATATAACAGCCCAGATTATAAGTATTATCTACTAACTGTAACTGAATGTGAAGAAGGAAATAACTTCAAGACAGCAACAGGAAGAGTATTTGTATTCCTACTTGACCTAAATGCATTGGTTGAAAAAGGTGAAATCAAACTAGTCAAAGATCCATTGATAATAAAAGGAGAAGCCATGAAAACTGCTAACTTCAGAGGATATTTCACACCAGACGGTAAATACGTATTACAATCTGGTAGAGATAGATTCTTCGTAATCGATGTCGAAAAGTGGGAAGTATACGATGAGAAAATCCTAACAGCTGAAGGATTACCAGAAGGTTCTGAAGCACACGATGTTATGCCAATTGACAACAGGTATGCTCTTGTTACAATAAGACTACCAATTGAAGAAGCAGGTAAAAAGGTTAAGGATGGTACGATATTGTTATACGATATTCAGAATAAGAGAATAATAGGAAAACCAGTTTCAACATGTAAAGCATGCCATGCTAAAATTGGCGTTGGTGTCGGTAAATCTGCTATACTCTGTGGTATCGATGGGCACGGTACATTCAAGAAAACAACTGTAAAAGAGTAAAATAATCTTACAATTTTTATTTTTTTATTTTAACTAGTTTTAATATGACCTTTGCAATTCTAATACATTCTTTAAATTTTGATCCCGAAATTTTTGAGAGACTAAATCTAGAAGATATGAGAATCGTCTTAGTGCAAGATGGTGTATATCATGCAACGATTGAGAATTCTCCGATATTTAACAAAAACGCAAAGATTTATGTTCTCGAAGAAGATTTAATAGCAAGAGGTATCAAAAAGGAAGAGATTAAAAAAGATATCGAAATAATAAACTATTCAAAACTTGTTGATCTAATAATGCAAGAGTTTGATAAAATCGTTTGGTATTAAAGGTGAAGAAATATGGGTACTTTAATGATAGGTATATTAACTCGCCCCTATGGTTCTTCTAACTGGAATTTTGTTATAAATCTAGCAAAGGCTGCCATTGAAAAAGGTCATAAAGTTAAGATATGGTGTTCTGGAGATGCTACATATATATTGAAGAAAAAACAGAAAGAATTTGCAAGAAAATATCATTATGAACCTAAGATAAAAGAGTTAATCGAGAAAGGTGTTGAAATAGTTGGTTGTGAGTCGTGTCATTTAATGAGAGGAATCTCTGAAGAAGATTTCATCGAAGGAATAACATCAAAACCCATGACATGGTTCTTTGAAAATTTGCTCAAAGCTGATAAGGTTTTGTTTATTGGTGAGGAATAATGGCTAAAAAAGTTTTTATTCTTGTTAAAACAAACGTAAAAGAAGAGGTTCCATATTTGGGTGTGGATCATGCAATGGGTGCAATGGCTACATTAATCGGTGAAGAAGAATTCGAAGCAACCGTAGCTTTTGTAGGTAGTGGTGTTCTTAACTGTATAAAGGGACAGAAGTTTTTGGATATTTATAACGTTGAAAGTATAGAGGATGTTATAAAATTAGCTTTGGGTAGTGATGTTAAAATATACATATGTAAGGAAGATATGGAAAAATATAAGATAAGTGAAGACTCGTTAGTTGATGCAAAAGATATGGGAATAGAAGCAACAATCGAGGTTAAGTCTTGGAACGAAATACAAGAAGAAATGAAAAAAGCGGACTATGTTTTCTTCTTTTAAACTTTTTTTGTAATATTTTTTTTAATTTTAATTATAAATTCGAACTCAAATATTTTATCTTCGTTACAAATTATTCCAAATTCTTCATGTATATATTGTCATTCAAATCTAACACTGATGAAAAAGTATCCTCAGTTCTTAATTAAATTGGAAGAAGTATGGAACCAGAGTAAAATGTTCAGAGAGGGGGTGGGTGGAGTAACATGTAGTGACTGTCACTTAGGAAATCCGTTTGAATATGAGAAACAAAAAGCTCATGAAGGTTTACTTTCTCTTATCATTGTTGGTAAAGATAAACTCTTACCATTGAATAGAAGCTTTTATCCACAAATAGGTATATATTCAAATCTCTTACCAATATATTTGATCAAGGATCCTTCTATTATTAAAACAATTTTATATCACGATCGTGATAAAAAAACGTATGAGTTTCGTATAGATATAGCTAACAAAACCTGTGGCAAATGTCATCGAGATATCGTGGAACAATATTCAAAGAGTGTTATGGGAGGAGTAAGATTTCAATCTCAATATGTAAACTTTACTTATCCTGCACCACATGACTGTGGTTATTGGCTTAAAAACTTTACTCTGATAAAGAATCAACTTCTTGTAGATTATACTAGAGAACAAGCAGAACTTAATAGAAGAGTATGTAACCAGTGTCATGCTTCATGTTTGGATTGTCATTATGATCCATCTAAAGGTAGACATTATTTCTCAAGAAATGTGGATGCAAAAACTTGTTACTATGGTGGTGGTAGAGGTATATGTCACTCTGGAGCTGAGGAATTTAGAAGAGGTGGATATTATTTTAAAGGTATCTTTACAAACATGGAAGATATTCACGCATCAAAAAATATGTCATGCCTTGAATGTCATAATTTCATAAACCATAACGTTATCAGAAAAGCAACGTGTAGAAATTGTCATACAAAAATAGAGAGAAAATTATCCCTAGGTGTGCATAGGAACTTAACTTGTGAAGCTTGTCACATTAGAACGCTTGGTGGATACCAGATTGTTGTTTGGGGTCCTGGATATTATTGGAACATGTATACACCTCTATCAAAACATAAGTATTATGGCATCATGGAAAAACCTCTTCTCATAAAAAATTTACAAGGAAAATGGATCCCTGTAAAACCTGTTATACATTTTACGTTAAATATAAATGAATCGTTAAACAAAACAAAACTATTGTTTAGAGTAATTAAAGGAAGGAATTTTTCAAACGATGCTTATATAATTTTTGGTACGTATAAATTCAACAACATTTCGTTTATATCTTGGCTTCAGATGGATAAAGTTTCTCATGGTTATAATAGAGCAAGAGATTGTTTGGATTGTCATGCAACAACCTCTCAGGAAATATTATCCAGTTGGATTTTTAGTAACTTACATGCACCAAATGTTAAACCGTTTAAAGGTTATGTCAAAATAATTTCAAACGAAACTGGTCTTTATTTAACAGTAATATCAAATACTTCATTAGAGGAATATCCCAATAGATATGATTTTGCACCATGGCTTCTCGTCAATAGATTTTATTCGAACGAATCTTTCACGATGCCAAAAATTTCAGAGTTCTGTGATTTGAGAAAAGATTGTACCTCATGTCATGCTGATCCTCATAAAACAACAAATCCAAAATATATGAAATTAAGAAATACTTTTTTAATAATACTTATAACTGTAATAACTTTAACGTTCTTAATCTTATTTATCAGAAGCATGCGTTAAATATTAAATGTAAAAACAAATAAGTATATCGTTACTTATTGTATGAAGTTTTTCTAAACAACAGGAATATAAGATATATTTAATATTAAATTCAGTGCTTATCATGTTCAAATATTTAAATATTTTAATACAAACATTTGTTAAATAATTATTGGTGATTTAAATGACTGAGGTTGAAATTCCAAACGTTGGTAAAGTAAAGATTGACAGAACAATAGATTGTAAAGGCATGGTATGTCCAAGACCCCAACTTGAAGTAAAAAAAGCCATTCAGTCAATGAAATCTGGTGAGGTTGCTGAAGTTTTAATAACAAATCCACCTTCTGTAAGATCTGTCACGGAAATAATTAAAAAAATGAAATGTGAACTTCTAGCGAATGTAAAAGAAGGTAATGTATTCAAGCTATACTTTAAAAAATTATAAACATGAAGAAACTAAAAGAAATATTAACTGCTGAAATAGATTATAAAAAAGGTGGAATAATTTTAGGAATATTATTAACTCTACTCGTAATACCAGTATTTGGATATAAAAAAGCATGGGCATTTGCAGCAGGTTTGAGATGGATTGACAAAACAATATTATCAGCAATCTCTCCTACTACTGTTGAGAACGTTCCTTTCTGGAAAATAATGAAAGCCAGTTTTGATGTATTCATAATGCTTGTATTCTTTGTACTAGGTAGCTTCGTTGCAGCTGTTCTTTCAAAAGAATTCGTTGTTAGTATGGATAAAAAGTTTCTACCGGAATCTGCAATAGGCGGCTTCCTAATGGGTATTGGAATAGTATTAATTACGACATGTAACGTAGGATGTTTCCTAAACGGATTACCACAGCTTAATCTAGGTGCAATCATTGCAATTATTGGCTTAATAATAGGAACTTACATAGGTGGAAAATATTATGAGAAAAGGGTGATGAGTGGATAAGTTGGTGGATGTGTTATGAGCGAATCTTTTATAGCTGCTGCAATCTTTGGTTTTATACTTGGATATGTTGTACAGAGATCAAGATTTTGTATGACCTCAGCCATTAGAGATTATTTACTGTTTAAGGTTACCACGAATTTAAAATTCGCATTAATAATATTAACGATAATCACGTTTACATATACTCTAATGCTAACGTTCAACGTATTCAAACCAACACCAATTCCCGCTGGGTGGTTTAGTTTTGTAGGTGGATTACTCTTTGGAATTGGAATGGCTATAGCAGGGGGTTGTGTTATATCAACCTTTTCAAGAATAGGTCAGGGAAATATAAACTATGTTGTAACTGCAGTATTTATGTTGCTTGGAATATTCGTAGGAAGCTATTTATTCGTTATAATGCCAAACGCTTTACCACCAAGAACAGAACTATTCGGATATAAAGCAGGATTAGTATGGCTTGATAAGTTATTTGGAATACCTCCTATTGTAATAGGTATAATATTAACAATAATATTCTTAGCAGCATATATATATCTTGAGAAAAAAGAGTCTATCTAAGTAAGTATAGTCTAAGTAACAAAATTAAAAAAACAGAGAGAAGGTTAGAGTTAAGAATACGTTAATATTAAGATTAAGAATTTGAGAAATGAATCAAGAAAGATAAGAGGATTAGAAAAGGTTTCTATAATCTTAACGAAATAGCTTTAAAAATTGAACCAGTGATTAATACTAATATTCTGAATGATACTGATTTTTTTCAGAATTCTAAATATTTAATTTAACTATATATCTACATTTTTTTCACGTTTTTTGTTGTTTATATACATAATATACATAACCTCATAAGTTTCTGATCCTTAGGGTTAAGTTGTACTTGTAGTATTAAAAGAAATAAGTAACGATAATATTGAAAGAACAAATAATATCAGGAGAATTAGAAATAATGAGAGGTAAGAATATTTTGTGTTTCTTTTCTTAATATAAGGAAATATTAGAATATAAATAGCTAATGCAATCAATATTAAACCGGGTATAAAATTAAAATCAGGATTTACGTTTCCTATCTTATAATCTATATAATATAACCATAAAAATAACCAATAAGGCTTCACTATATCTTTTCCTTCTTGTATTTCAATGGGTTCTTCATAAGTATATAACAGAGATAAATTTAAGATTATCCCCATCGATATCAATATTAAACCTAAATTCTCTTCAAGCTTTAGAAATTCCTCAGAGATATGACGTTTAAACAGATAAGCAAGTATTGCAGGTAGTATCAATACATGTAACACATAATACCTTAGTAACGTTATTGAAGAAATATCGTCTCCAAAGAGTAATATTTTTTTTAAGTATTCACCAATGAAAGGGAGATCCCTAAGAATATTTGAAGCTATTTTTACAGAAGTATATCCGACGTAATCCCATCTCATCAAATAACCTGTAAAAATAAATAATATTAAAACGTAAAACATTAAAATTCCAGATAACCACGATCCTGTGTTACATCTTCTAATTGTAAGAAGTATGTGTAATATTGTAGCTATTATTAGAATATCTGAAGATATCCTATGTATTATTAATAATGTATCTCCAAAATATACATTATTTCGTATAAATAAAATACTATAATAAGCCATTTCTTCCGTAGGATAATACCACATAGCGATTAAAATTCCTGTCAAAAATAATAATATAAGAGATGATAATATAAAAGAATTGATAATTCTATACAAATATATTTCTATTTTAGAAGAAAGAATATTTTTATCACGAATAGTAAATACTGGGATCATTAATTCCTGCTTTTATAAATGCTTCTTTCCTTTTCTTGCAGTTACTACATCTTCCACAATGAATAGGGATTCCGTTTCTCAATTTTCCACCATATCCTCTATAGCAACTATACGTATACTCAAATCTGACACCTAATTCATAACCTTTTTTAACAACTTCATCCTTTGTCATCTTGATCAACGGAGCATAAATCCTTATATTTTCTTTGAGATGATACTTAAGAATAGAATACTCGAAAACTTTATTCAATCGCTCTATAAACTCCTCTGTATTATCGGGCATTGGAAGAGGAAGCTCTCTTCTTATTCCAATGAAGATATCCCTTTTTATTCCATTGTAGAGATAATCATGTTCCGCAATTATTAGAGCTATAGTTGAGATGAGTAAATTTCTACCTGGGATCCACCACCATTTCATTCTTTCGATAGCTTTTTTCTCATCGTATATCTCTTCATCCTTAATAGTAGGTATTTCTTCGTCTGATGTTAGATAAGATTTCGAAAATTTTTTAAGCCACGATACATCGATTTCAATTAATTTTAAATTCAAAAACTCACATATTTTTTTGACACAATATTTTTCTTCTGGACTTGCTCTATGATTATATTCTACTCTTAATGCAACTATATCCTTATATCCAAGTTCCTTCTTGATTAGATAAGCTAGAGTTGTAGATTCTATACCACCGCTTAAACATATTATTGCATACATATATAGTTAAGAATCTCTTCCATACAACAATTCAACGATTTTTCCGTATTTATTTTAAGTCTCTCATATTTCGTATCCTCAAACTCTCCTTTTATTTTTAGATAAACTTCGAAATCTGCATCCGTATACTCTCTATTTTTTTTCATCCTTCTCTTTATTTCTTCTTCCGATGCAGTACATTCTATTAAGTAAAACTTCTTATTCATATCCTTAGCAACTCTTATAAATTCTTCTCTAATCTTCTCTTTGTAAAATGTTCCAGAAACTACAACATTAGTATATTTTAATAAATATTTTGTAAGTAACAATATTGATTTATACACAAGAAGTTTTTCCTCGTAACTATATTTTGGAGTCTCTATTAACTCTTTTCTTATAATATCCGTATCAAGGTGTTCAGCACCTATTCTCTTTGAAAGTTCCTTTGCGATCGTTGTTTTACCAGTTGCTGGTAAGCCGTATATTATTATTAACATAACTATTTTCTAGATATTCTACTAAAATTTCTTGTTACAAAATGTCGTTAAGAAATCTCCACTTTTCAAAGTTGGGACAAATGTTTAAACGTTTAGAGTGTAATACTTCCTTTTAATGCCTTTGGTGTGGATCAGCTAAGTTTGTTAAAAAAGGTAGGTTGTTTAAATGTCTTAACTGTGGTATAAAAGCTCATAGAGATATCGTGGCTGCTGCATTGAATATAACCCTCGTCTCAATGGAAATTCTCTAAGTTGAATCGGTAACGATGTAGGCTTAAAGGAATCGAAAGAGAAAAGATAAAGAAGCTTAAGGAGCTTCTATGATTGATGAGTTTGTTAAGGAGGTTGAAAAATCTGCAAAAAACTTCTCGCTAAAGATAGAAGTTGTTGCGAAAACTAAGAATGCTGTTAAAATAAAAGTTCAAACAACTGAAAACATATATCTTCAGTTCTATTATTAGCTTATCTAAAACAATGAACTATGTTCTGATTGGATGGAACAGAAGACTTTTCGGTAGAGATTGTATTGGTGGCAAATGGTACCTGCACCCTTTTGAGAATCCCAATGAGCATGTTTTTTGTGATGAAGTTCCAGTAAAGAATTTCTTTGAGAAGGTTTTTGAAAGGCTCTTATAACTTTTCTGATTGTTATATAGAGATTGTCCAAATAATATGATTTTGGATAATTTCTCGATATCCATGCCAACGAGAAGTTTCCGAACAAAAGAGTTATAGGAGCCCTACTTATATTCATACGTCTTTTGGTGTTGATGTTGGTGAGATGTCAACAACCAAAAAAGTTATAAAAACCTTTCCAACTTTTAACCTAAAGGAATTTTCAAACCTATTCCTTCTCGACTTCCTCAATTTATTTCATCCTTTCTTTCCGATAATATTTCCAAAAGTTTTTTCAACAATACTGCCTTTTCTTATTATTTTTATCTCTTATTATTTTTATCTTAATTCTTTCTTTTTCTCTAAGCTCGACCTTTTCAAACGGTTTTATAACACCGTTTTCATAGATTGCTTCTATTATCTTTGCTATATTTCTAATTTAAATCTTCATAACTTCAAGGAAATTAAACCGCAAACGAAAATTTTAATGAGAAAAAGCTTGAAGTTTACTAAATAACAATGTTTATGTATTTGTTTAATAGGGTTGCGGGCTACAATATGAAGCTTATACTTAATTATACATATAGTCAGAGCTGGATTCATTAAAGTTTTTATTTTATTAAAAGAGGCTGGAATAGAGCTCATTGTTCCAAGAGAGGTTGTGAATGAAGTTGTTGGGAGAGAAAAGAATTATGCAGATTCTGCTCTTGTTTAAGATTTCATAGAAAAAGGAGTTATAAAGGTTGCTAAGATAGAAAGCGAGATTTTTAAAGCACTTCTTGCGAGAAATGAATTAAACGAAAAGTCTTTACACAAAGGGGAGATTAAAGTTCTTTTTCTTGGAAAGAAGCTCAACGGAATTGCTATAATAGATGAAAAACCTGCAAGAGTTGTTGGAAGGATCTTGGGAATAGAAGTTAGAGGAAACGTTTACCTGCTTATGCTTCTTTTCAAAAAAGGTTTCATTAA
>JALTZH010000086.1 GCA_027051265.1 archaeon
TTTCTGAAAATTTTTTCACATCATCTCTTCTAATCTCTGGTCCAACAATCATAATAGGAACCTCATCACCTGTATGATCTCTAACTGAGCATGGTGTTGTATGATCAGCTAACATTACGAAATAGTTACTCTCTATAAAATCGAATATGTTTTCAATTGCCTTATCAATTGTTTCTATAATCTTTATCTTTTTTTTGTAATCACCATCATGTCCAGCTTCATCTCCTTCTTTTATATTTAATAAAACGAAATCATATTCTTTTAGTAAATTTAATGCCTGAATTATTCTGTCTTCTATTTTTTGTTTTGAATCTTCGACGTGCATGTTAAGAAGTCTACCTATTCCTTTTATTATGGCTGTCTTTGCAACACAAGCTCCTCTCATTCTATATCTGGATTCAAAAGCTTCAACCTTCTTTAATTTACCAGCACCTCTTATCAAAAGAATATTTGCTTTAGGTTTACCTTCCTTTTCTCTTTTAATATTTTCGGGATGATTATTTAATATCTCATATACCTTTTTAGTGAATTTATTTATTATATCAGCAGTTCTTTTAGCTTCCATGCTGGAATCTAACGGTTTAGCTTCCTGTACTTTGACACCTATCTTATGTGGATCTGTATCTGAAACTTTGTCGCTTAATCTTTTACCTCTTAATATCAAAACCCCTCGATGAGAGAGAGATGTTTTATAAAAAATTTGTACATCATCTACCTTTATTCTATTTATTGCTTCATCGAAGATATATCCATTATCAATTCTACCAGCTCTTCTATCCAGAACAATAAGGTTCTCGTTGACAGTGGCGAAATTTGTTCTGAATGCTATTTCATTCTCTTTGATATCAATACCTACACCTAAAGCTTCTAAAGGGCCTCGACCTGTATAATATTTGTATGGATCGTAGCCAAGGATTGATAGATGAGCGACATCACTACCCGGTCTAACTCCTGGAGCAATTATATCTAAGATACCATTTATTCCTCTAGCTGCTAGATTATCAATATTTGGCTTGTTAGCAACTTCCAATGGTGTTTTATAACCGAGTTCTTTTATTGGACGATCAGCAATTCCATCTAAAACGAGCATAAATATCTTCATTTTAAAATTTTAAATAATTAATGTATTAAAAAATTCTATTGCTTAAGTAACACTTATTGTATAATGTTTCCTTTCATACCTTATTAACAAAAATCCAATACCTGCAATTATATTTGATAAATAAAATATTATTATTATCAACAATATAATCATTGGAAAGATTACGAAAAATATTCCAAGAAAAACACCTACTATCGATAATATTACGGAAATTTTTAACAGAATTTGATTAAAAACACTTCCAGCCACCCATAAGCTTATTAATTGAGATATACTATAACATATATAATTTAGAAACCATATAATTATCATGATTATAAACTTTTTATCCAATTGAAGATTACTTAAAAGGAACCCTCTATCAAAAGTTTTTATTGAGATCATAAATCTCCTTAAATATATAATTTTTTCCATGTCAGCAGTTATCTTTAAAAACAGATATAAAATAAGACCAAAACTTAATATGAGAAGAGATATTCCTAAAACTCCTGTAACAATCCATAACTTCCTATTAAATCTCTTACCAAGTAAAATCCATCCTATAGGTATTAGTATAATTCCCAATATATTTAGAAAGGGAATCCCTGACAATATATACGAAATTCCGAGAAAGATATAACTCATATATAAAATCAAAATTTTAAATTAAACATTAATAAATAATATGAGACTTGCAATTAATGGATTTGGTAGAATAGGTAGGGTATTTTTAAGAGCATGTTACAAAAGAGAAACAAAATTTGAAATCGCTGCAATAAACGACCTATCCAACCCAAAAACCTTAGCACATCTACTGAAATATGATTCCGTGTATGGGAAATTTAATGCCAGTATAAGTTACGGAGATGATTACATCGAGATTAATGATTCGAGGATTAAGGTTTTTAACGAGAAAGATCCTGAAAATTTACCATGGAAAGATCTAAACATTGATATAGTAATTGAAGCAACGGGAGTATTTAGAAGTAGAGAGGGTGCTTCAAAACATTTAAAAGCAGGAGCAAAAAAAGTTATTATAACGGCTCCAGCAAAAAATCCGGATA
Organism: archaeon; assembly: GCA_027051265.1. Taxonomy (GTDB): domain Archaea; phylum Hydrothermarchaeota; class Hydrothermarchaeia; order JALTZZ01; family JALUTC01; genus JALUTC01. The sequence goes on from JALTZH010000086.1 coordinate 2,146, forward strand.
TAACTATTGTAATGGGAGTTAATCATGATAAGTATGATAAAAATAAACATAACATTATTTCAAATGCATCATGTACAACTAACTGTATTGCTCCAGTTTTAAAAGTTTTACACGAAAACTTCGGAATTGTTAAGGGTTTCATTACCACCGTTCACGCATACACAAACGATCAACGTCTTGTTGATGCAAGTCATAAAGATCTAAGACGTGCAAGAGCTGCAGCGCTATCCATAATACCAACAACAACAGGAGCGGCTAGAGCAATACATGAAGTGATACCTGAATTAAAAGGAAAGATGGATGGCATAGCATTAAGAGTACCAGTACCAACCGGATCTATAAGTGATATTGTTGTAGAAGTTGAAAAAAGCGTTACAAAAGAAGAAGTTAATAATTCCTTAAAAACAGCAAGTGAAACATATCTAAAAGGAATCTTAGCATATACTGAGGAACCAATCGTTTCACGAGATATTATAGAAGATGAACATTCCTCAATAGTAGATGGTTTATCAACAAACGTTATAGATAACATGGTTAAAGTTCTTGCATGGTATGATAATGAATATGGATATTGCTGCAGATTGGTCGATCTTGTAAACTATATAATAGAGAAAGAGTATTCCTAATAAGATATATTTTATTTTTATGAAATTTAAAAGTTATAGGAATTAAAGAACTAGTGAATTGTTTCTCATTCTTACGAGAGGTTTCGTGCGTACTGTTACGGCTAATTTAACAATTAAGCTTATATATAGTCCAGCAGCAAAGAATTATCAACGAGTTGGAAAGTTTGTTAGGAATTATATAAAATTTATAACATCATTAAGAAAGCCCCACCCTTTAGGACGGGAAAGAGGTCAGTTATGTTCCTCCTGCACATCGATGAATCACGATGAATCCCTCTTCGCCGAACTAGCTTGATGAACATGCGGATAACCTTATGGTATAGGCTGAGTAAGGTGGTAGATAGATGATTCAAAGCCATGATGATTCGTATAGTAGCTCTAACTTCCTCTAAACTCACGAACGCTACTATGCGGGAGAACGGTAGAAGAACAAGTATTGAAAACGATACATCCAACCAATATATTTTATAGTTGAGATTAGAAGATATTAATTGAAAAAAGTAATGAAAAAATAATGTTATGGATAGATTTATAGATTATATATTAAATGTTGCTAAGAATAGGGATTACGAAGCATTGAACAAATTAATAGAACTAGAACAAGATGATTATAAGAGAAGCATGATAATAAGCATCGTTTTAGAAACGTTGTTGAAATTGAAAGAATACGAGCATGCTTTAGATTTGTTTAAGAAAATTGTTAAAGAACCTTATAGAAGTGTTGCTATAGATTTGATTGTAGAAAATATCTCAGAGAATAAGGAAAATATTAAGAGATTACTCGAAGAAAATAGAATAGATGAGATAAAAAAGATTATAAAAAATATAAGAAATGATACTGAAAAAAAATAATAAAACATATAAGATTGAAGTGTTTGAAAACGTTTATTATCCTTCGGATGATACTTTTCTTCTAATTGATAATGTTAAAGTGAAAGGAAAAATCTTAGATATGGGTACGGGATGTGGTATAATTGCAATAGTAAATTCCTCATCAGCAAAGGAAGTTGATTCATGTGATATTAATCCTTATGCTATAAAAAATACAAAACATAATATCGAAGTAAATGATATAAAAAACGTTCACGTTTTCTATAGTGATTTGTTTTCAAATATAAATGAGCATTATGACTACATATTGTTTAATCCACCCTATTTGCCGAGTATAAAGGAAGAGAAAAAGGACTATTTAACAATGGCATGGGATGGTGGAGGAACAAAAGGTAGAAATGTTATTGATCGATTCATACAAGAGGTTTATGATTATTTAAAATTCAATGGTAA
>JALTZH010000087.1 GCA_027051265.1 archaeon
TAAATTTTAATTAACTTATTTTTTAAAAAAAAAAACTTCATGAATAAAAATTAAAAATATTATGTACATAGGATTTGATATAGGTGGTACTAATATAAAATACGGTTTGTTTCATGAGGATAAACTTATAGAATTTAAAACCATTAAAACTTCAGATGGCGAAATTTTAAAAGCGATGAAGAGTGTAATTAGTAAGTACGAAAACATAAAAGGTATAGGAATTGCAGCAGCAGGTTTAGTTAATTATAATGATGAGGTTGTATTTTCTCCGAATATAAACGAGTTTAGAAATGTAAATTTTAAGAAGGTATTTGAAAAATATTGTAAAAATGTTAAGGCAATAAACGATGTAAATGCAATGGCGTTATGTGAACTGAAATATGGTTATGGAAGAAATTATAAAAATTTTATAGTACTAGCAATAGGAACTGGAGTTGGTGGAGCTGTTGTTATAAACAGAAAGCTATATCTCGGAACAAATGGATTTGCTGGAGAATTAGGACACGTAAAGATTTCATTGAAAGGGAGGAGATGTAGATGTGGTAGAATCGGATGTTTGGAATCCTTTGTGGGTAGAAGATATGTTCTCGAAAGACTTCCTAGTAATGTTGATATGATAGATGTTTACCTTTATGCAAAAAGAGGAAATAAATTTTACTTGAACGTTTTGAAAAAAATTTCAAAGTATTTATCAATAGCAATAGCAAACTTCGTTAATATTCTTGACCCTGAGGCTGTTATATTATCAGGTGGTGTTGCAAATGATATCATACTCAAATTTACGAAAGAATATCTTGAGAATGAAAAAATCTATAGAAGTATAGATATCCTTCTCAGTAACTTTAAGGATAAAGCAGGTGTAATCGGAGCTGTTATAAACATTCTACATCCAGAATATATTTTATGAAGAGATTTATTATTATATTTCTAATATTAATAGCTTTTTCCATATATAATTTCCCAATAATATATTATAAAATATATAATAATGATCCATGTAATAATCCGTATGAAATAACATTAAATGGAAAGATTTTATTTATATCGGATGTACATCTAAAAGGAAATGAGAACTATTCCTTTTTGGCAAGTTTCATGAAGAGAAAAAACATAAACAATCTTGTTATAGTTGGTGATCTCCATTACAGTAAGGATGTTATATTAAAGGATGAAGATATTTTAGCAGCGTTTGGATTAAAAGACACGAACACGAGTATTATATTTGTTCGTGGGAATCATGACCCGAATTTTTTTAATTCTAAAGAAATCTTATTCGTTGGTGAATGTGCAAAAATATCCATTGATAACATTACTATATATGCAACTCATGGTCATTATTCTTCCAGAATAGGATTTGTTGGTGGTATCTTAAATTTATTAGGAATAGATTTTGAACTTCTATGGAAAAAGGTTATGAAGATAGATGATTGGGTCGTATTTGGACATTTTCATCTCCCTAAAATTGATTATAACAATAGATATGCAAGATGTGGGGGATGGATCGATCGTCTCATATTAAGTAAAAATCCAGTTGCAATTTTATATAGTGATGGAAATTTTACTACAGTAAATTATTCCACTCTTATAAGTAAAGTTTCATGAGAAGTTTCTTTACTTACTCATCTCATAAAAAAGAGATATAAAGGAACGACTCTTAAACTTATGAAATATTCATACCTTATAGGTTTAACAGATATATCTAGAACTATATATGAAGTTTTTGAGCTACAGTGACTTTTCGTATAGTATTTCGCAAACAATATTAGAATAAAATTATTATGACACTAAACAACCTTAAGATTTGTTTTAAACCTATAGGAGTTATTCATGTAAAATATAAGGATGAAGAGGTTAAACGATCTGAACATGGTGTGGATGGAATTGTTGAAGTTTTTGAAGAATACAAAGATGGTTTGAAAGAAATGGAAGGCTTTTCGCATATAATTTTAATAGTCTTCTTACATAAATCTAAAGATAAAAACTACAGTCTTATTGTTAGACCAAAAGGTTTTCTTAGATATGGATTTAAATACGAGGAGTTACCGGAGGTTGGTTTATTTTGTACAGATTCTCCATACAGACCAAATCCAATTGGTTTGAGTATCGTAAAACTTAAAAAAATTGAAGATAGATTTTTATACGTTGAAAATCTTGATCTCTTTGATAAGACACCACTTCTAGATATAAAACCTTATACCTATGGAAGAATTATAAGAGATATATCAACGCCAAAATGGTATGAAGATTTAACCAGAAAGATAAATAAAATCAAATTTTAAAGATATTTTAAATAATATTTTTTTCTTTTAGCATTTTTTTTAGGTTAAAGTATTCTGCCTTTAGGAATGCAACTTCTCCTATCTTAACTTTGATTTCTTCTGGATAATCCATATCCAAAATTAATCTCTTTGTTAAATAATACCTAAGCAATGGATTCTCAAGAATCTTATATATTAAGACAAGAGGAGATGAAGAATTTTTAAGTTCGTTCAAAATTTTTGGTTCAACCTCTAAAGCAAATTTTACAATTTTATTTGGATTTTCATACATTGCAATGATTAATGGATCGTACATTAAATCCTTAACGATATCATCTAAATTATCTCTCAGAAGATTACCAAGGGGAAATGTATATACGACATGCGCTGATGGATAAACATTTCCATCATCACTAACCTCTAAACCTAATAATTTGAATTTCTCTTTACTTTTTAACTTTATAAGATCTTCAACTCTCTTTTTAAACCATGGAATCTCAAAATCATAGAGTAATGAAGCTCTACCGATATTTTCAACCATACTATACAATATGAGAACATCTCTACCCTTTCCGTTTTTAAACTTTAAAGTTGCTCTAATCAACGCTGGTTTGTATATGAATTTATTTTCATCTAAATTATAAACAGATACTAGGAATTTATCACTAAAGATTTTGTTTGTTATTTCTACCTCATATCCCCTTTTCTTTAACTCGTCAATTAAATATATGATTGGATCATAATAAGTTGTATACTTTGTTAATAAGCATGAATACATATCCAAGAATTTCTCCTGAAGAAGTTGTAAAACATTTGCAATATTTTTCAGAGGAACATTTTCCTTTAATTCGTTATTCTCCAAATAAACTTCCTGATGAAATGCATCTAGACTCAATTGTAAAATCATTTTGAAATACTTGTTTCTATTTTTTTTCGATTCTTGATAAATTTCGTTGAGAATTTTCTCCGCATCTTTTAGATTCCTAGCAAAAGCTGCACTTGTAGTGATTTCCACTGGAGTTTTAGCTTTTCTTATTATATACTTCAATTTTTCAATTTCTAAAAAAGGTTCTCCACCAGTAACAGTAATAACCAATCCATTTTTATATGCAAACTCTATTACTTTATCAGCAATTTTCTTAAAATCTACGTTTTTAACATTTCTTTCTTCAAGAGATGGTTTCCAAGGAATTAAACAAAATCTACAATTGTTTATGCATCTTTCTGTAGGTACTATAGCTATGTTGTAAAATTTCAACGAGATTTTTTTGTTATACTTTTTAACAAGATTTATTATCATCTTTCTCTTCTTTTCGATGTTTCCAAGATTAAAATATATTTTCTTTTTAATATTTTCTAATTTGATAAATTCCTCGTTCAGTTTAAAATCTCTTTCAAGATTGAGTTCTCTCCATTTTTCTAATATTATTTCTCTTAAAACTTCCTTATGAATTGGAATACCTTCGTATCTTGAAAATTTATGACAAAACCATTCAACTTTTTTCTCAAAAGAATCTCTTATTTCAAAAAATTCCTCATATAATTTAATATCCCATCCTGTAAATCTTTCAAAGAAATTTAAAATATTCCTTGGTGATACGGGATCATTGCTTATCGGAGGAATGCTTGTGTTTTTCGCTGTTAAATTATTAAGCTTATCAGATGAAAGAAACTCTCATGATTTTTCATTCTTTCTTATAATTGGTAGTCTTTTTATCCCATTGTCTGACCTGATCAGAGTTTCGGTCAACAGACTTTTAAAGGGGCAATCACCCTTTGAA
>JALTZH010000088.1 GCA_027051265.1 archaeon
TTCTAAAACATCAAAATTTATTCCGAATTTTTCATGCCAAAAATGTGTGAAGACATCATACTTTTCAGTCATTTTTTTATCACCACTTAATAATCTCTTTCAATAAAGCTTCTACATTTTTTACCTTAAATATATCACGCCATTTTATATCAGTTATATCCTTATTTAAATCTAAAACATCACAAAAACCTTTATTTTCAACAATTTCTTTATAAAGCTTTTCTAAAATCTCTCTTCTATTATCCCTATTTGGAAGCCTTTTTGGAATGTAACCCCAAATTTTAAACCTCCATGCATTATCAAAGTAATAAATATGTGATACAAATATTTTTGATCCCATTTTTTCGAAATATTGATCTTTATTAAGTACTTTATCGCATCTTAGACATCTGTATTTATAATTCTTATTCTCTATAACTTTAATAGTATGCAATAGGTGTGTTTTACACATTGGTGTTGGATCACCTCTTACAGAAACAAAACCAAAGAGGAAATGTCTTAAATCATCATTATTGTTTCGGAATAGTCCTCTAAGCCAGCTTCTAATTAATGGTGCTGTAGGATAAAATTTTCCCTTATAGCTATTTGGAATAGCATTCAGATAATCGATAATATCAACTTTCTGAACTTTTTTGTATAATTTTCCATTAAGAGCTTCTTCTATCTTGTTTTTGATGTCATTTTCTTCTATTTTAATTTCGCAGAAGAAAAAGTCTTCCAAACTTGGTAAAACTCCTCTTTCCGAATTTGCTTTGATTAAACTCTTAATTTGAGATATAGCTTTGTCAATATTATACTTTCCTTCAAATTTGCAAATACCAAAGCCATCTTGCGTTTTTGTACCAATACCCCATGATGAGGAAACATGGAGTAATAATGCAATTAAATCCACGAATTTATCATGAATTTCGCAAATTTTTATTGTGAATTCTCCTAAAATACCACCAGAGTCTTCACTACCTAAAAACCATCCTCTGTGTTCTTTTCTTTCATTAACTTTTATTATAACAAATGGTGCCTGATTTGATTTTCCATCGATTTCGAGTCTAAACCTTCTACTCCATCCTGTAGTTCCAAAAACATAACATACAGGACATATTAAATCTTCTGGCTTTTTACCCTTTTTAAGCTCCTCACCCTTAAGTTCACATCTATTCTTTGAGGTTGGATCACAAGCATGTCCTCCAAATCCTCTAACGATAGTTTCGAACCACCATCTTAAAGAGCCTATAATAGAGGTTTCTCTTAATTTTGAGCATTTTCTATTAATATCACCCGTCCATATGGGGGTAAGGGTTTTAATCTTAATTTGCATTCATTCACCTCATAACATGATTATTTCATAATATAATCTATATTTCATAATAATTGTTTTTCCTATATTTGATACCTTTAATATATAGCATGCATTTATTGTAATGAACTATCGAAAATATTTTCCAACGTTATAAAAACAGTAAGATTAAATAAACCCTTTTATTTTTAAAGGTTATCGACATATTAATATAGGCAGAAAAATATATCAAAATAGATATATTAAAAGGCTGACGTTTTTTGTTGATGTTTAGCGATGAAACATCAAGGATTGACACGAATGCTATAGCCTCAAGAAATTTTAAATTATTTATAAAATAGGGAGGATAGTGTACCCCTTATCCTTTCCATGGGATTTTGCTAAATTATCATTGCTCGTCATTGCAATTCGATGCATTGACAACTATAAAATTACTGTCCGATATTCTTTAACGATATTAACGAGAATATCATCAAATATAGTGCGAGAAAGAACAAGACACGAAATAATCACTGACACGCACTTCGAGAAAAATTCTCGAATAGATATAACTGAGTAAATTATAAACGTTGCTATGGACAATTTTTTATATAAAATGAGATAAACTTGAATGGTTTAAATGGACATTTTCACATCAGAGAAACTCCTATTAAAGCGGATAGGAGAACAGCAAGGATTGTGAATCCTATACCCATGAATTTTCTCAAATAATCAATCCTTCGATTTAAATCATCGATTCTTTTATCGATATAATGTACGAGTCTTGTTTCAAATTCTTTGAGGTCATCCTTCGTAGCAACTTTTGGGATAATTGCCTTAAGTACGAGTTCTTGAAACTCCCTCTCCCTTGCAATACCTATGGCAATGCCACGTAGAAATTCCTTATCCTTGAGCAGCTCTTCACGTATCTTTGATATATCAATCATAAAAATATCCTGTATCGTAACGTCCTGAAAATATTTCATTAAAAATATTTATTTTAAATGGAATGTGTTTATGAGAAAGGAATTTATTTTATCTGATATTTTTATCTGATTATAAAATCTCGTTAAGAAAACTTCTAATAGCGAGCAAATCAAGTTTTGATTGTGGTTTGATGAATTTTTTTCTCGGATCAACGAATAGGATATTATTTTTGACAAGGAATGAGATTTCAGGAGTAATTTTTTTATACCTAATTAAATCGTGATTTTCAAAGTTTTTAAGCAAGGAAATAATCCTTTCGAAGAAATCTTTTTCATCTTCTCTTTGCAAAATTATCTCAGAAATCAAATTCTTCCTCTCTTCAAGCTTTTCCTCGCAATATTCCCTAATATCCCTACCAATATTCTTCATCTGTATCGCTCTTATTATATCAATAGGCTTACCTCCAAAATAATGCCATACGATATCTATCTCCTTATCATCGAATCCTTTTTCTCTCAATATTTTTTCGACAGTTTCCCTGTCAAAATCATCTACGAGATAATATTCACATCTGCCTTGCAACATCGCCTCGTTATATATCCTTTCGATAAAGGTTGAGTCAGAGGTGATTGCAAAGACGTGACAAAGTTTTAGTTCCTTTGTGAGAGAGATTAGTAGATTAAAGACTCGATATATTAAAGGTTCGTTTATTTTGATATCTTTAATGACCTGGAGTTCGTCGAATATTATAATTGGTTTGAGACCTTTTTCTTTAAGTTTTTGCAACGTTTTTATAATATATCTAAAGACGCCACGGTAATCCTTATCACGTCTCTCAAACATCAATTTAAACGTCCCAAAAGGAATAGGAATTCCGAAACTAATTTTTGGTAGCAGGCTTATTATTCTATCGAGAAAAGCTTCTCTTTCTTCATATATCTCGAAGAGAATTTCGTAGAACTCTTCCTCTTTAGTCACCTCTTCCCTCCTTAAATTTATATAAAATGCAACGTATTCTCTTGGTAAAATATTCTCAATTAAATATTGCATCAAAACAGTCTTCCCCGAATTTATTGGTCCGTATATAAAGGTTATGAGGTTTGGCTCTTGTTTTATCATGTTCAGCAGGTCTTGAATCTCTTTTTCACGATTGAAAAATTCCATAAAAGTTATAAGAAAATTAAACGTTATTAGATTAATATGAATGGAGAGGAAACTTTTGTATTAATTGAAAAACGAAAAGAATTTACACACGATATCATATCTATAAAAAGGTATTAGATTATATTCCACAGGTTGACAAAAAGGTTCGCCCTCCTATCACAACGTTAATAAGAACATATCTTCACGCGTCTTTGTATCATAATCAAGCAACATAACGCCTTTAAAATATTTCATTGAAAGTATAAAATTGAAACGTTAAAAAATTCATGCTTTTTATGGAGGAAAAACTTAAACTTATCAAGGAAATAATTTTAAACGTGGCAAAAAAACATAACATTGAAATCGATAAAATTATCTTATTCGGTTCAAGAGCAAGAGGAAATTACAGAAAAGATTCCGACTGGGATTTGTTGATAGTAACGAAGAAAAAACTTCCTAAAAATGAAAAATGGATTTTTTGGGAAGAGATAATGAAAAATTTGTCTTACATAAATATTGAAATTTTTATAACAGATAAAGATTCTTTGGAAAAATATAAAGACATTCCTGGTACATTAGAAAGATATTCTGTTATTGAAGGGAAAGTAATATGAATGAAAAAGTATTAGAATGGATTGAAAAAGCAAATAAAGATTTAGAAGCTGCAAAATTATTATTGGATAAAATTCCAGAG
>JALTZH010000089.1 GCA_027051265.1 archaeon
GCTTTGCTATGACGCGCAGTACCGCTGGCGACACCGGCCAGGAAAGCCTCGGCGACCTGCTGATCTTCCTCTGGGTGCTACTTTTTATCAAAGCGATAAAGGCAGGTGAACCACGCAGGCAGGCAGGTTATGCAGTACTTTCAGGAATACTCATGGTTATAGCCTGGAAGACGTGGGGAGGTAATATCTTCTACTTCGGGCTTATAACTACCGCGGTTCTGTTATACCTTCTTTATATGATATTGAGCGGGGAGAAGAATCTTTCCCTGCCTCTGAGCTACATTGTGTTCCTGGTAACCGGCATAATCTTTGAGCTTGCAATAGATCGTGCGCAGCCGATGCTTGTTAGAATCTATGCACCAGATCTGCTCGCTTACTTCACCGCCTTTTTGAGCGCTGTGTACCTTCTGTCACTCTATAGAAACATTGACCCGAAGAAAACAACGGCAGCTTCGGTAGCTGTGGTTGCAGTCGCTGGCATAGCCACCGGGTATGCAGGTTACGCGATAGAGCATCTGGTTGGTTTTGCTAGGATGTTTATCACAGGGGAGAAGAGTTTTACCGGTGCAACTGTCGCCTACTTCAGGACTTCCAGTTTTGCGGATTTCAAGTCAGCATATGGGCTACTTCTTCTTACAATACCTTTTGCACTGGCATACTTCGGCCATTCTCTCTATAAGAAAAGAGATTTCTATTCACTTCTAGCGATCCTATGGGTGCTTCTTGGCATTGTTGCCTTCCGCTGGATGGTTCGCCTTTCGGTATACCTATCCTTTATTCTTCCATTTTTCCTGGCCTCTCTTGCAGCATATGCATTAAATTCAAGTAAAGAGAAACTTATTAAAAAATTGAAGTCTGGCAAAGTGGATACCGTCAATGAAGTTAGAGCCTATAAGATAAATTACTTTATAGTGGTAGCTGTTCTCCTCTTTTTCATGACCCCTCATCTCATAGATGGTATTAATTATGTTACCGGAATGAAGAATGCAGACCTTGCTGTGATGCCATGGAAGGATGCGGGTGAGTGGATCAAGAAGAATACACCTGAGAATGCCCTGCTCTTCCACTGGTGGGATTACGGTTACCACATGCAGACCTTTGCGGAGCGCAGGACTATTGTAGATGGTGGCAACTCTGGTCCGGCGGTGCCAGGTGGGAGTGGCGCTGGTCATGGAAGGAACATTGACGTGGCGAAGGCTTTCACTTCAACAGAGGATGAATTCTATAAGTGGGTAAAGCCCTACAACCCCGACAATCTTCCGCTCTATGTGCTGGTAAGCGTTGAGGAGTTTGGTAAGAGCGGTGCGATCAACTACCACGCCAGAGATGAGCTTTTCATCACTTCCTTTAAGGTGAAGAAGAGCGGCAATCCAAGACAGGACAACGCCAATATTCAGTCAATCCTGCAGCGCTACGGAATTACCACCTACGCGTTGGTTAATGCAGGAGACAGCTACTTGGTATGGGCACTTCTCCAGCGCGATGCTCGGGGCAACTATCGCCCTGAGTGGGCTAATAAAGTTTTGGCCAAGCTGCTGCCATTCAACACAGGCCTGGGCAAGGGGATGAAGCACTTCAGGCTGGTGTATCAGAACGGTTATGTGTATGTTTATAAGTATGTTCCTTGAAAAATGAGGTGTTCTGAATATAAGCTCTGATCTACTGTATCCGAAGTTTATAATCAGATTAAAAATTAAAAAGCATTTTAAGTTTTCGGCATCTCAATTATCAATACTTTTATAATTGTAACTATAAAATAAAGAATGTTATGGAAGAAGTAACAAAGGGTCTAAAAACGATAACGAGGGGTTCAATAATTTTATTTTTTGGTATACTCATATCAAAGTTTTTTACTTTTTTCTATCGTTTGATAGTTGCTAAATACGTGGGAGCAGAAGCCTATGGTATATTAACACTTGCACTTTCCATACTAAACTTTGCTACGCTATTTTCGCTTTTCGGATTAATGCCAACCGTTGAGCGATACGTTCCATACTATCTATCAAAAAACGATTTTTCTAAAGTTAGAGGGGTATTAGTTACCTCCATAAAGATTTCATTATTATTTGGTATAATTGTAACTTTTTTGATATTTATTTTTTCAGATGAAATTTCTATAAAAATATTCAAAAATGAAAATTTAATAAATATACTTAGAATTATAATTATAGTTCTTCCTTTTTTTGTTGTTTACAGAATTTTGATTTCATCTTTCTATGGATTTAAAAAACCAGAATATGTTGCACTAATTGATTATGCATTACAAAGCTTTTTTCTTTTAGCTCTAACAATTGTGCTTGTATATTTTGGCTATGGAATATTTGGTGCAGCAATTGCTTATACGCTGTCTTACATAATAGCGCTGGTTCTTTCTATATATATAATCCAGAAAATCTTTCCTATTTTTATGACCAAATATAAACCACAATCTGTTTTCAGGGAAATGCTCTTTTTTTCTTTGCCTCTGGCATTATCTTCATTTGCAGGAATTTTACTCTCTAATATAGATAGAATAATGATAGGTTACTTTATGACAGCGAAAGATGTTGGTATTTACGAAGCGGCGAAAAATCTAACAACAATTGTAGGAATCTTTCCAGCTGTTATCTATCCAGTATTTCTACCAGTTATTACAGAACTATATTCTAAAAATCTAATGTCGGAATTATCTAAAATAGTAAAAATAATAAGCAGATGGATTTTAATTCTGTTGTTGCCTCTAGTTTTGACACTATTTTTTTACGGCTCACAGATTCTTAATATTACTTTTGGTTATGAATACTCAGAAGGTGGGAAAGTTTTAGCAATATTGTCAATAAGTACAATAGTTTTTTTTATTTTGATGTCCATAAATGCAATGATTCTAGTAGTTTTTGGAGTAACTAAGATAAACCTATATATATCCCTTCTAATGGTAGCCGTAAATGTATATGCAAACTATCTATTTATTCCTAAATATGGTATAGAAGGAGCAGCGATTGCAACGTTACTTTCACAGATATTGGGCTCTATAATGGCACTTATATTCGCATACAGTGTCTCAAAAGTTGTAAATATAAGTAAAAAATTTATTAATATTATTTTTGCGGGAATTTTAACAGTAATTTTTCTTAATTTTATTGTAGAGAGTGTAATAATTTCAAGAGATATTTTATCTATATTGTTAATTTTTGTTACTATGGAAATCTTTTATTTTATATTGTTAATATTGTTGAGATGCTTTGAAAAGGAGGATATAGAAATCGTAAGAATAATTATAAATAAAATTGTTGGTGGTAGTTGATGAAAGTTGTAATTATAGGAATTGATGGTGCAACATGGACCCTTTTAGACCCATGGATTAAAGACAATACCTTACCAACAATTAAAAAATTTATGGAAAAAGGCACTTACGGTATTTTAGAAAGTACACTCCCTCCTACAACGGTTCCAGCATGGCCATGTATGTATACTGGAGTAAGTCCTCAGAAGCTCCGTATATTCGATTTTCAAAAAGTGGATTTTAATTCTAATAGAATGAGGCTTATTAGCTCTTTAGATATAAAATATCCTACTTTGTGGGATATTATTGGTAAACATAATAAAAAATCAATAGTTATGAATGTTCCGCTTACATATCCTCCTAGAAATATAAATGGATTAATTATTACAGGTATGGAGACCCCAAAAGGAAAAGAATTTACATATCCTAGAAATTTAAAGGAAAGACTTCCGAAAAATTACATAATAGAACCAAGTCTTAGTAGAGATCCTGACCCCAAAAAAAGGAAAGAAAAGAATATAAAAACAATATATGAATATACAAAACAACACTTTGAAGTTGTCAAAAATCTTATGAGAAATGAAGATTGGGATTTTTTCTTTTTTGTAATTAGAGGAACAGATATAATTCAACATCTATTTTGGAAAGATAAGAAACTATTAAAGGATTATTATAAATTTATTGATAAAAATTTGGCAGATATAGTTAAAATTTGTGCTAGAGATACAAATTTTATTATAGTTTCTGATCATGGTTTCGGGGACTATATTGG
>JALTZH010000090.1 GCA_027051265.1 archaeon
TTAAACGTTAGAAAAAAATAATAAATATCATGTCAAAATTCCTGATAACATGTCCAGCTGGATTTGAAAACGAAGCTATTGATGAATTAAAAAAATATGGAATCATAGCTAATAGAACATTCTTCAAAGGTGTTTTGATAGGAAAAAGTGATCGAAAAAAAGAGGAGATTATAAATGAAATTAAAAATTCGGAAACAAATTATATATGTAAAATATATCCTATAATGAGAATAAGAAAATTAATAAATATAGAATGGGCTAAAAATTTCTTCTTAAAAAAATCTAATAAAATAAAAGGAAAAAGATTTCTTGTTATCTGTAATAGAAGAGGGATGCATGAGTTTAAATCAATAGACGTAGAGAAAGAAATTGGTCTATTTATATCTAAGAAAACAAATGCCAAGCCCGATTATAAAAAACCGGAAGTTCTCCTTATAATAGATATATTACAGGATATAATGATTCTCTCAATTGTTAACAAAGATGAATATATTACGAAGAAACCTAAAATAATGAAGAAATATCAAGAAAAACTCCTAAATAAATCTGAATTAAAAATGAGAGAGATCTTAGAAAGATATGGGTTTATATTTAGTAAGAATAAAATTGTTTTAGATATTGGATCAGCACCAGGTGGGTGGGTAAAAGCTATGTCGAAATATGTAAAAAAAATCGTTGCTGTTGATCCAGCAGAATTACATAAGAGCATTAGAAATTTAGACAATATTATTCATTTAAAGATTAAAATAGAGGATTTTGATCTAAATTTTAAATTCGATATAATAACAAACGATATAAATAAATTTTATGACGAAAACTTAGAACTTATGAAAAGAATAATAAAGAGAAATCTTAAGAAGAACGGTTTCTGTATTATTACATTAAAAATGAGATTTCCAGATGAAGAATCTAGTTTGAAAGAATATGTTAAAAATTTTATTAAAGAAAATAAACTCAAACTTGTAGATTTAGTAAGACTTAACAGTAATAGAATTACAGAATATACTCTTATCTTCACCTATACTTGAATTAATTTTAAATAAATGTTTATTTAAATTTATAAATATCGCTAAGAAAGCATCGCTTTTCAATGTGAGGATTAATTAGGAGATATTGATGTTGAAGCGTTTCGTTCTGGATAGCTATAGATAAGTGTAGCTATCCATCATCGCACATCTTATTCTCTTAGTGGATACTTCATTAAAGCAAAATGTTAACTATTCCTATATTAAAGTTTAAAATTTATAGTAGCCTTCTTAATATCATTAATAAATGAATAGAAGAACAAAATATAGCTCTCATCTCAATGAAACCCTTTAAGCTGATCCGGTAGCGGAGTAGGCTTAGAGAAATCAAGAAGTAAGGGTTTAACGGGATGTTTTGCTAAGCCGTACTTCGAAGCGGAGGAATCGATAACCTAACAAAAATTGATATGTCTGTGAAACCTGAAGCACAATCCTCTTCGTTTGGAATTCTCACACTTTAGTACGGGAGGGAGGTCAAGTAAATATTCACGTTCTTTTTATACTCTTTAAAAATCAATTTTAGAAAGAATTAAATTTAAGAAAACTTTTTCTTGCATTGAAATATAAAATTTTAGATATTTTCGAAAATATATTTGAGAATATTTTATTATGTTATTAAAGTTTATGAAGAATATGGAGATAGATATATCAAGGATTAGAGATGCATTGCTTGAAGATGAGGATTTTCTAAGAGGATTTGCAATAAAGGTGGCGAAGCAAAAACCTCTACAAGAATTAATACTTAAATCCGTTATACCAAACGTCGCCACGAAAAACGATTTGAAAAACCTTGAAACGAGATTAAAAAACGATATTATCCATTACATCGATAAAAGATTGGACGATACAAGAAATTATATCGATAAAAGATTAGACGATATGAGAAATTACATTGATAAGAGATTAGATGATATAAGGAAGCTTATAATTGCAACATCAACGATCCTCGCTATCCTTCTATCCGCACTAATCGGTATTCAATTGGTTTAACTTCTGAAAGTAAAACTTAAATAAGCAAAAACATGTCTACCTATGAAGTATGGTAATGGATGTATTTTTATATCTTCTTCTTTATAACTTACGTTGATATTCTTTAAAAATTTTTATCTTTTAATATATAATTACTTTTTCATATTTTTTTCATTTTGAGAAACGATAAATTTTAGAGATAACATATAGAGGAATTAGTTTAAGAATATTCATGAAATATCCTTTGCTATAACATTCAATTTCATTACAGATACACTTTAAGAATTCCTCAAAAAATGATGTTCTCATTAATATGTATTTTGAGAACTCTTTTTTACTATAGAAAATTTTAGATATTAAATATGCACGCTTCATGTGTTTATAAATACTATCCAAATACATTTTTTCATACAGTCCTAGATTCCCCTTTAGTATAGCTTCGCTAGCAAGATATGCTGATAATGCAGCGTTAAACGTTCCTTCTCCTAATAGAGGATCGATGAGATTTGCTGCATCACCGCAGATACATACAACATTTTTATAAACGACATTTTTTCTACCTATGAAGTATGGTAATGGATGTATTTTTATATCTTCTTCTTTATAACTTACGTTGATATTCTTTAAAAATTTTTTCAACACACTTCTAATAGGTTCTTTTTCCTCTCCTCTTATATATCCTACACCTATAGTAGAACCTTTTCTTTTAGGAAAGATCCAAGCATATCCATTTTTAACAATATCAAAATCAATATATATTTCATTAAACATTTTATTTGTTTCAAGTTGGGCAGCAACACCCATTTCTTTTTCAACTTCAAAAAACTTTCTTTTGACGACACTTGTTGCTCCATCACAGCCGATTAAATAATCGGAGATGAATCTTCCTCTACTTGTTTTAACGCATATCTTATCTTTTGAAACATTTACATCTAAAACTTTTGTTTCATCAAGAATATCAGCATTAGATTTTTTCAAAAGATAATAATCAAACACATCTCTATATGTTAATATTCCAAGAGGCTCATTGTATTCGATGACTTTTTCGGATCCCAGAATTTTAACTCTTATTCTATCTATATAATTTTCAATCAAATCGTTTTTTATATCAATACCGATTTTTCTTAAGAATTTTAAGGTTTTGTTTGTGATACCACCGCCACACGTTTTATAACGAGGTAATTTTTTCTTTTCAAGAACTAAAACATTCATATGTTTCGATAATATGTAAGCTGAAACGCTACCAGATATGCCGGCACCAACAATTATTACATCATATTTTTCCATATTTATTTTATCGTAATATTATAAACTTAATTGATACGAAAAAGGGATGTTGAAAAAGTAATTACTCTCGCTTTTGCAAAGAACTTTGTGAGGATTTACAAAACGTCGCTAAGGGGGTTTCGTTTTTTAGATCGGGGATGAATTAGAACAGTAGCATGTGAAAGATTTATATAGTGAATAATATATAATTAATAATATATAAAAAGTGGATCAGCAAAGTTCATTAAAAGAGATAGGTTGTTTAAACGCCTTAAATGTGGTATAGAATCCTATAGAAATGTCGTAGTTGCGTTTCAATGAAACCTTCTAAGCCAAGCTAGCAACGAAATAAGCTTAGAATAGTTAAGAGAGGTAGATTTAACAGGATACATTGCCAAACAGTGCATATCCAATGAAGAGTGAGAATAAGGATATGCACAAACCTCTCCGCAAAGAAGGTGGAGAAAAGGTCAGACTATTAGTTTATTTTGGGATTTGAAGTATTTTGATAATTATGAAAATCTTTTTTGAAATTTTGAAAAATTTCATTTATTATTGTAGAGAAAAGTTCTGCTTCAATGACGTGATTAAGCTCAGAGTGGTTTTGAATTCCCTAAAATATGGGTACTCTAAGTAATGGGCACGACTGCCTTCATGAAGTGCTGATAAATATAAATGATATACTGAAGAGGAAATTCATGCACGTTATTGATACCTTCAAAATACTCAATCCTCAAAACTTAATGCATAGGCAATCACGATTCAT
>JALTZH010000091.1 GCA_027051265.1 archaeon
AACTGATACTGATCCATATCACATTATAAGTATAATATAAACAAGCGAGTATTTACACGCACAACTTAGATGACTAAAAAATTATAATTTTTATACTTATACTTTTAATTTCTATAAATTTTTGTTTAAAAAAAGAAATCAAAGAATTACAACCCAAACAATCTCTTGTTGTAGAGTCTCCAGCCTTTAAAAATATGGATTTTATTCCAAAAAAATATACATGTGATGGTGAAGATATCTCACCTCCTCTAATTCTAAAAAATTTAAGTAAGAATGCTAAAGCAGTTGCAATAATAATGGAAGATCCCGATGCCCCTTTGGGGACTTTTACTCATTGGATTATATGGAATCTTGAACCCGCTAAAATTATTCCAGAAAATATTCCGAGAGAAGAGATTGTGTTTAACAATACTTATCAAGGAATAAATGACTTCAACGAAATTGGTTACCGTGGCCCGTGTCCACCAAAAGGTGATATACCACATAGATATGTGTTTAAAGTTTATGTACTAAATAAAACATTGGATGTAAAACCTCCCATATCAAAAGATTTACTGCTTGAAAATATCAACAAATATTTAATACAGTATGGAGAATTGATTGGTTTATACAAAAGATAAAATGTAATATATTTATTTCTCTCAATATTTTATGTAGAAATAGTTTATATATCATTATATTACTTGCTTTCAGGTTGTGATTATTTTTAATTAATATTTTATGAAATGTCCTTACTGTAAGAGTATTGTAAAAGAGGAATGGAGATATTGTCCATATTGTGGAGAGGAACTTCGAGAGGAAGACATCTTCAATATCTTTCAAAAAGATATTAAAAGATTGTTTAAAAAAGGAGGATTTGAAATAAGAGAAATCAGAGAAGATAAGAAATGGGTTCCAATAG
The DNA here is from genome assembly GCA_027051265.1 of archaeon. Taxonomy (GTDB): domain Archaea; phylum Hydrothermarchaeota; class Hydrothermarchaeia; order JALTZZ01; family JALUTC01; genus JALUTC01. The sequence continues at coordinate 902 of JALTZH010000091.1, forward strand.
AGATAGAAGATGTTACAAAAGAAAAGATTGAAGAAAAAAAGGTTTGTAAAGTTATTGAACCTAAAATTATTAGATACAAAAAGGGTGATCGATACATATATGAAATTGAAATGCCCGGAGTTAAAGATATTAAAAATATAAGTATTCAGAGATTTGAAGAATCAATTGAAATTAGAGGATATGCTGAAAATAAATGTTACTTTGCATTAATTAAATTAGGTAAAAATTATAAGATACGTAATAAAGAATTAATTAACGAAAAACTTATACTGGAAGTTTCAACATGAAATCTGATATCGGATATATTTACTTTTCTAAAGAATATAGGGATAAAATTCTAACAGGAGAAAAAGTGACAACGATAAGATTAGGTCAAATTCCTATTAAAGAAGGAGAGCTGTATTATGCAAATTGTGGTGGTGAAATCATAGGAATTCTAAGAGTTGAAAAAGTTGAATATAAAAAACTTAAAGAAATTTCAAAAGAAGATGCTATTCTCGACGGTTTTAAGAGTAAAAGAAGGTTAAGACGTGCTTTAAAAAAACATTACAAAGGATTTAATTCAAATTCTATATTTACGATTATTCACTTTAAACTCATTGAAAAATATAAAGATCCTAAAAGAATGTATACATGTAATGATGTACTTTCATTGATAAGATATATTTTACAGAACGATGATGAACTTTCAAATATCGAGAGACAGCTCTTAAATTTAGTATTAGAAAAAGGTAGCATAAGAAAAGCTGCAAAAGAAATAAACAGAGATAAAAGAATATTCAGGTTTATCATTAGAGAAAGTCTTGAACGTCTTAAAAAGAAAGGAAAGCTAACTAGAACAGATATTGCTAGAATATTAAAAGATATATGTATTTAAAAGAATACCATCTCATTTGTTTATCAGCTTAATTATTCTTTCATATAAATCTTTAATTGGTATGTTATACTTTTTCGAAATTCTTTTTAGGTCTTCAAATTCTGGTTTTACGTTTATTACGTTACCATAGATGTCCTTTGATATCTTAACGCGTATAATCTCGTTTAAAAATTTAATTTCCTTAACTATTCGATCCAATATTGCTCTCTTCTCGCATCTAAAAATTCTAATTCCTAATGTACCTGTTTCCTTAAATAAAATGTTGCATATTTTTTCTTCTTTTAAAGGTTCAACTATTACTCTTAAAATAAAACAAGGTCTTGATTTTTTCCCTATACATTGAATCACATGAAAATCCAAAACCCCTTCCTGATATAATCGTTCAAAAAGATATCCAACAACTTCTCCTGAAATATCATCCAAATTTGTTTCCAGTATAGATATATATTCCTTTTTAAATTTCTTTTTAAACATTATACCTCTTGCTATGTTCGGTAGCTCTTCTAGATCAATTTCTCCTGTTGCATATGATATCCTTTCTGGTATTATTTCATCCAATAACTCGAATCGTGCAATGTTTGCTAGAATTGCAACTCCTGTTGGTGTTGCTAGCTCATATCCATATATCTCCGATTTATATGGAATCTTATATGCTCTCATTATCTCAAGCGTTATAGGTGTAGGAATGGGAAGCTTACCGTGAGAGGTTACAACATATCCCCTGCCAGTCTCAATCGTTGATGAAAAGACGTTTTCGATTCCCAAATTGTCCAACAACATAAGGCTTCCCAATATATCAATCAAAGTATCTACGGATGATAGTTCATGCAACTCATGATTACCATGTATCTTTGACTCTGCATCGATTAATGTTTTAAAAATGTTTAGTGCTTTAAGTTTTATCTCCTCTTTTGTATCAATATTTTCAAGAACTTTTTTAAAAGAAGTTTCATCAATATTAACATTTTTTCTTATTTTAATCTTTACTTGTTTGGCAATAATACCTTTTCTTGAAACATCTCTTATTATAATATCCTGCTCGCTACCAAGAATCTTTGATGTTTCTTTCGATATATATTTTAGTATATCTTCATCTCCTCCTAATCCAACTAAAAGTGCAAGAATCATATCTCCCGAGATTCCCGATAACCCTGCATCTATGTAGAGGTTCATGATTTCTTTATAACTTTAACTATGTCTCTAAGTTTAGTTAAATCTTTATCCTTTTCAATTAGAGTACCCGTTACTATTATATCCGCTCCAGCTTCTATCAGTCTTTTGACATGATCCTTCTCTTTAATTCCTCCTCCCACAATTAGAGGTATATCTATGAAGTTCTTTACATATTTAACCAACGTTGATGGAACTGGTTTTTTAGCCCCAGATCCTGCTTCCAAATATACGAATTTCATCCCTAAATATTCTGCTGCTAAAGCATACATTGCAGCAATTTCTGGCTTATGTCTTGGTATTGCTTTAGCATCTCCTATGAAACCTACTGTTTCTCCAGGTTCTATTATTATATATCCGACAGGTATTGCTTCAAGACCGTATTTTTTTATGATTATTGCTCCTTTAGCTTGTGCTTCAATTAGATAATATGTGTTTCTTGAATTGAGTAATGATATGAATAGAATAGCATCGGCATATTTAGATACGGAAAATAAATCTCCAGGAAAAATTACTATTGGAATAGAAACTTCTTGTTTAAGTTCTTTAATAAGGTTATCCATATCTTCCTGAGAATATCCCGCAGATCCACCCACTAGGATTAAATCCGTTTCTATTTCTTCTAATTTTTTTGCTAATTTACTTATGTTGTTATGTAAAGCTATTTTCTCTGGATCTATTAAAGAAAAGTGTAGCTTATTTTCTTCAAGTTTTTTATTGATATAATTTATAACTTTATAAGTGTGATTTCTGGACATGTTTTACGAAACTTTTATTCTTTTTGAATAACATACCGCATTTCGGACAACGGAACATTTTCTCGTAATCTCTATCGTAAATTATTTCAGGTTTAAAACTCTTGCTCATATTATTTTATGTTATATTATGAAAAGAAAAAAACATTTTACTATAGATGATTACTTAAGTTTTTCAGCAGTACATCCAGATTTCAAAGAAACTTATGCTATTGAAAAATTTATCTTTGAAATATTATCAAAAAGAAAAAAGATATCGTTAAA
>JALTZH010000092.1 GCA_027051265.1 archaeon
ATTAGATTCGAATACGAGGAAGTGAAAAGAAGGGAATTGTATTCATCCCGAAGCTTAACTGAAAATATAACCGAGAGAGAAATGAGAAATTATGTTGCACATCAGGGATTCGATTTAAATATAATAGAAGAGAGTAAAGATGATAAGATAATTCTTAAGAAGGATGCAATTCCCTATCTTAATAAATTGAAAGAAAAGTTAATAAGAGAATGGCTTGGTAATACTATAATGATTTAATCGTGCTTGAATTCAAATCCCACTCCTGCAAACATTAATTTATTTTTAAAAATATTTTTAAGTTCTACTATTACTTCCTGTGTTGTGCAATGATTGGGAGCGATGAATTCAAGGTTCAATATCTTAAGAAATTCTATTATTTTTCTTCTTTGCTCATTGCTTACAAATCCGAGATGTGTTCCTCCAATTATTCCATATATCTTATCAACGTTTGTTACTTTTCTCGCATGCTTAATTATATTAACCAAACTCGCATGTGTGCAGCCAAGAACTATTATCAATTCCCCTTTCTGTTCTTATGTATATGCTCATATCATCTTCCACATCATCCATAATTCTTCTCCCGTTTTTTATATAAAATAGTCCCTTATCTCCCTTTTCAAAAGGTGTTATTCTTTCGACATATCTGCTTATTTATATATCCTTCTAACTTTTCTCGCACCATTAATGTCAAATATTCTATGACTTTTTTTAAACGGAATTCCTATAAAACTCTTGAACGGCTTTTGACATATCTATTTTTAAAGGCCTCTTTATGTATAAAAACCTTCGTGCTTGTATTTTTCCAAAACTTTTTTTAAACCTCCAGTATGGTCATGATGTCCGTGACTTATAACAACGGTATCGAAATCCAAATCCATACCAAGTTTAATTGCATTTTCAATTAGAATATTACTCTGCCTTGCATCAAAGAGTATTTTTTTACCATCTTTCTCTATTAATATACTTAATCCATGCTCTCCTTTTAGCCCCATAGGTTTTACAACGGTGTTATCAACCAGCACTGTTATTTTTAGCAATGAAACACCCCCTATTACTAATCGATTTATGTAATTATATATGGAAAAATTTCAAGTTCAAATTAAGGGAGGTATAAAATATGGTTAAAGTATTATGCACTATGGGATATTCTCCGATGATTGCAACCGAGTTTATTGAATATATAATCAATCGCAAAACAAAAATCAATGGGATATTTCTTTTAACAACATCGGAAAAAGACGTGATTACATTAAGTAATAGAACGAAAGAAATTCTTGGATTGAAATATAAATTCCTAAGAAATAAAATCGATATAATAAAACTTGAATTCCGTGATGCCATTAGATATGAGGATTTTTACGAAGTGGTTGAGAAAATAATTGAAAAAGCGGACAAGAATACTTATTTCAATCTAGCTGGTGGAAGAAAAAACATAACGATTGCAGCATATATTGCAGCATGTTTACTTGGAGCAAGAGCATATCATGTAATAATGCCGGATATAAAGTCGATAAATATCGAATTCGAAAGATTAAAGGAAGATATTTTGAGGGGAAATATTACGGATGAAAATGGTAAGTTGAGAAAGGATATCGAGAGTATCTTCTTTCCACCATTGAATAGATTTGAAGTAATCGAAATACCGGTAATTCCAATTAGATTACTTTCGATATTAATAAGGGAAACATTTCGTGAGAATTATATACATCCTTTACTTATAGAGGATTTAAAAAGGCTGGGATATATACAGATTGTTGGTAATAGAATACATTTAACGAATGAGGGAAAGCTTTTGCATGAAATTTTGGAAAAATATATTTATAAATAAATTCTAATTGTTTTCGCATCGTTTGATATTAAATTTTCCACAAGTTTTAGCCATTCGTATTTTCTTAACGCTTCATCGTAATTCTCCTTCAATTCCTTTAATGCTGTATCTATATCGTAATTTCTCAACTTACTTATCGTTCCAGAAATTTTACCGTATTCATTCTGAGGGATTATCGTTGTAAATATCTTCGCATTTCTTCTTGAAGCTTCTATTGCAAGGATAGTTGACATTGATTTTCTTCCACCGGTTATATCTATTAAATCCCTCTCGTTAATATCCATCGTTTTTATTAGGTTTAAGAACTCGAGGGATTTTTTATAATCACTTATATCTGAGAAATTTACCGAAACCTTATTTATTCTGACGTTTTCCTTAAAGTACAAGAAAATCAATTCAACAAGTTTATATGCGAAGTTTACATTTGAATCGTTTGTTGTAACCAAAACAATCTCCTTTATGTCATGTCTCTCTTTAATATTTGCATCATAGGTTGCGTTGCTTAAGTTTTTATACGTCTCATATACACCACCGGGAGTTGTTCCCAAAGTTGCTATAAGTCTATATTCAGACCCCACCATTTTCATCACCTATCTGCCATGGCAGGCCTCATCATGAATCATATCATTTATTTAAAGCAATTACGAATTGCAAGCAAATCAAGTTTTGATTGCGGCTTAACGATACCATTTACCGGATCAAGAAAGAGGATGTTGTTTTCGATAAGATATAATAATTCTGGAGAAATCTTTTCATAAGGAATTATCATCTCGTGACAAAATCTCGATAAAAGATTTAACAAACGATTTTTATCAACGGAAACTTCTTTTCCTTCGATATTTACTTTCTTTTCAACATAATCCAATACTTCAATCCTATTTCTTATCTGAATCTCCCTAAGCTTCAACATCTTTTCAGCTTCTTCCTTAATATTTTTCCCCATGTTTTTCATCTGTATTGCTTCGATTATATATATTGGCTTGCCTCCAAAATAATACCAAACAGTATCAATTTCCTCGTTGCTAAAACCTTTGTTGCGTAAAATTTCTTTAACAGTTTCTTTATCAAAATCATCCACGAGATAATATCTCGAACGACCTTGTAACATGGCTTCGTTGTAAATTCTTTCAATGAAAGTCGAATCCGACGTGATTGCAAAGACATGACAGATATGGAGAAGTTTGGTTAATCTAACGAAAAAGTTAAAGATACGATAAATTAAGAAGTTATCGATTTTAATATCTTTTATAACTTGGAGTTCATCAAAAATAATTACAGGTTTAAGATCTCTATTGTTCAATTCTTGGAGAAAATTTTCCACATGCTTAAATGCATCTGAGACTTCTTCTATTTTAAAGAATTCCTTCCAAAGATGTTTAAGGATAGGTATTGCTTTATGAAAGTTTTCTGTACCACTCAATATATTGTAAATCTTTTTCTTAAACGCTTCATCATCATATGTCTCAAATAATACCTTGAAAAATTCCTCACGCTTCGTTACTGCGTAGCCTCGTAAATCTATGTAAAACGCAACGTATTCTTTCGGTAATCGATTTATCATTTCTAACATTAAACTCGATTTTCCTGAGTTTATTGGTCCGTAAATAAACGTTATGAGATTCGGCTCTTGCTTTATCATGTTCAACAAATCTCGAAGCTCCTTCTCACGATTATAAAACTCCATAATTAAAATTAGTATCTAACTCAAAATTTGAGAAAAGTTTTTGCTATGTTGCTAGATTTATAATAAAAATCATTACCATATGTAATCAACGTGGAAAAAATTTCATATTATATAAGAAAAAGCTCTACTATGTTTTTAAACTTGCAATAAAGCAAAAATCTTTTATTTTCATTGTTTATATTTTCATGCTTTTTCCCAAATTCCATATTCCTTGGTGATCTTAAATTCTATTTTTTCCATAATAATAGAGCCTGGAACCCAAAAAATTCCATGATTTACAATTTTTTTACCAGCACCTTTTTCATCCCATTCTCTTCCTATAAGAAGCTCAAGTTCTCCTTTTATTTTTAAATCATTAGAATATCGAACATGAGACCATATATTATTATTTTTATCTAATTCTAAAATTATTTCGTTATTCTCTTCTTTCCACTTTCCTATAAAA
>JALTZH010000093.1 GCA_027051265.1 archaeon
CTCACAATAATAACATCTAACTCTTATTGGATTCTTTTTCTCAACTATAAATTTCGTTTTAATTTTTTCATGATTTGTAATACAATTATAGTTGTTACATCTTATTATACCTTCTATAAAATCTGGGATTTTAACTTTACGTTTTTCAACAACATGATAATTTCTAATTATGTTAATCGTGGCATTAGGAGCAATTAAGGAAATCTTATTGACATCCTTTTCCTCTAATTCTTTGTTTTCAATCTTCAATATATCTTTTTTACCCATTTTTCTTGATGGAACATTCATTGCTAGAAGTACGGTATCATCATATTCATCAAGATTTAATATCTTTAAAACTCTCAGAGATTTACCGGAGGGTATATGATCTATAACAGTTCCATTCTTTATTCTTCTAACCTTCATATCAACTTTTTCATCAATTCTTCTTATTTCATAATCTTGACTTATTGGATTAACTAACAGCTTTTTACATGCCTCTTCAACATCTTTATGAGTAATTTCTCCTTCTATTTGATATATTTTTGCCGTTCTAATATTCTTAATACCTTTTATACCTAAGATTTTCAAACCATGTAACGTTGTCATACCCTCTGGATCATCAACTCCTTTTTTATACATGACTTTTACTTCCCAAATCATGAACTTCACCTTATATTATTTTTTAATATTTTTTATATTTCTTATGCTTAATGATGAACAAATTAAAAGATATTCAAGACAAATAATTATACCTGAAATTGGAGGAAAGGGTCAGAAAAAACTACTTAAAGCAAAAGTCTTAGTTATAGGTGCTGGAGGTTTGGGAAGCGCTGCAATTCAATATCTTGCAGGAGCTGGTGTTGGAACATTAGGTATTGTTGATGGTGATAAAGTTGATATTTCAAATTTACATAGACAACCAATTCATGTAGGTAATCTTGGAGAAAATAAAGCTTTGTCTGCAAAAAAGTTTGTTGAAACATTAAATCCCGATGTTCGAGTTGATACTTATCCGTTTAATATTGATCCTTCAAATATAAGAGAATTGATTAAGAAATATGATGTCGTACTTGATTGTACTGATAATTTCTCATCTAGATTTTTGATAAACGATGCATGTGTTTTGGAAAGAAAACCTTTGGTACATGCAGCTGTTTTAAGATTTGAAGGTCAAATCATAACTATATTACCTGGAGAATCCGCTTGCTATAGATGCCTTTTTAGAAGAGCGCCACCACCAGGAACAACTCCATCATGTAGAGAAGCAGGTATAATAGGAATGGCAACAGGTATACTTGGTACATTACAAGCTATGGAAGCAATTAAAATAATTCTTGGGTTTAAAGATAAACTTTTAACGAATACTTTGTTATACGTTGACCTCCTAACAATGGAATTTACGAAAATGAAAGTGAAGAGGGATGAAAATTGTCCAATCTGTAGTGGAAAAGTAAAGGAAATCATTCCTGAAAAATATGTTGATAGGTGTGAACTATGAAAAAATACCAGTTAGATTTAAGAGGAGAAGTTTGTCCTTATACCTTCGTAAAAACTAAGTTAAAACTAGAAGAAATTGAAGAAAATTCTATACTGGAAGTTATACTTGATCATGAACCCGCAGTAAAAGATGTACCGAGAAGTGTTAAAGAAGAAGGACATGAAGTTCTAGGGGTAGAAAAAATTGGTGAAAATCTTTGGAAAATAATTATTAGAAAGAAAGGAAAATAGAAAAGATTATTGTCGGTTAGAAGATTTACTAAAAACCGTTATAAATAACCCCATAAGTATTAAAATGCATCCAAATAAGAACTCAATTGTTATATATTCATTTAACAATATTTTTGATAATATTAAAGTTATAACAGGACTTAAATTGAACGATATAGCTGCAGCAACTGGACTGGAATGCTTTATCCCTGTATAATAGAGGCGATAGGCAATTATGGTATGAAATATTGACATCACAAAGGAAAACATTATTGTGTATTTGTTTATATTAAACAATATTAATGAAGGAGATAAAAAGAGCGCTGATATAAGATAAACGTTAAACAGCAACTCCAATTCTTTCATGTTTTTTAGAATGTGTTTACTTTTAACTATAAAAAAAGCCCACGAAATCGCTGCTAAAAGTTCTAAAAAATCTCCTATTACAAGCTTTTGAAATGAATAATGTGCATAGAAAATCATGAAAACTCCGATAAATGCTAGAGTCGCAGCAAGATATTCATATTTTGATATTTTTTCTTTAAAAACTTTTAATAAAAATATAACAAAAATTATAGATAAAGATTCAAGAAATTGTGCTGCAGCGGATGTCGTAAAGTATAACCCTCCATGATATGAGAGAAAATTCAATCCCAAACCAAATACTGAAAGTATGATTATATCCCTATTTAAGATAATGTTTCTACAGATTATATAAAGAATTAATGTTCCAAAAAATAATCGAAAGAATGCTAATGTTATAGGATTAACATCATACATCAATGAGATCTTAACGAAAATTGGTGTCGTAGCCCAAATTACACTTGAACTAATCAAGTAAAATAAATATATCATAAATTATTACTCCAATAACTATGTTATAGAGTTTATGTTTTACCAGTTAATCACTTCTTTTTTTCCAAGAAGATATAACAACAACGGAATGTTAAAGGATTAATATATCAGAATTTTTGCCGGTAGGTTTCCAACGTAACATTCGATTTCTTTTTTGGTATCTGGTAAATACTTCTTGAACTTATCCCAACTTGCTGTTATCAACACCACTCTCCTCCAATAATGTCTTTTTAAATTTTCGCAGAATTTCATGTATAATTTTTCAACATATCTAGGATTTTTCATCCGAATACCATAGGGTGGATTAAATACGATAACATCTGAATCTAAAGAGTCTTTGGTTGCATCTGCAACATAGAATTTTACACGAACCCCTGCACTTCTTGCGTTTTTAATAGCACCCTGTATATGTTTTGGACTTATATCATATCCTTCAATGTTATAATTAACATCTGTTACAGAAGATTCATACCTTAAAATAAACTCTTTCCACTTATATATATTGAAAAATTTAAAATTTTCAAACATAAATTTTTTTCTATTTGGAATGTTTAGTGCCATGCGTGCAGCTTCTATAGGTATTGTACCACCACCACACATTGGATCTAGAAGTTTTTCATTGATATTCCAATCCGATAAATATATCATGCAGCATGCTACCGTAGTTTTTATTGCAGCTGGATGATTATAGACACGATAGTTTCGCTTTGAAAGACTTTCAACACCTGTTGTGTCAATACCAACCCAAAAGTGATTATTCCTTACTTTTACTCTTATTAAAATATCAGGATTTTTTAAGTTTACTCTCAATCTATTACCAACCTTTGTTAGATATCTCTCTATAATAATTTTACCTACAATTCTTTCAATATCAAGACTTGTGAAATCATGCTCACCATGTCTTTCAGCATCAACGGCAAAACTTTGGTTATATGCTATGTATTCTTCAAAATTTATTTCTGAAACTTTTTTTTCAAAATCTTCTAAGGTATTGAATTCACCTTCCTTTAAGATAATAATGATACGATGTAACGTTCTGGAAAAAAAGTTGAGTTTGAAGATATCCTCCTCAGATATATTCTTAAGGTATATAGATCCTAAATGATAAAAATATGCTCTTTTGTTTAAAATCTGATTTATTTCTTTGATACATATTTCTTCTAAACCTTTATCACAGGTTGCTATTGCATTAAATCTCATAAATTTAAATTCAAAAATTCTCCTAGACTCTGACCTTCTCCTCATCCTAAAGGGTAAGATTTCTTACAGGAAGGTTTGCAGTCCTCCGATATGGGAGACTATACCGATTCGACTTGGAGAGTTTCATTGAGACTAGAGCTATATTTAGCGTAGCTACGACATATCTATAAGCTACTATACCGCAAGAGCGACATT
>JALTZH010000094.1 GCA_027051265.1 archaeon
GTATAATATTCTGATGAAAAAATATAACCTTCGAAATGATCAGATAAAAATATTGCTAGAATTGAAGTTATCGAACCTAACTGGATTTGAAAAAGATAGATATGAAAAGGAATACAAAGAGTGTTTGAAAAAAATCAAAGAGTATGAAAGTATATTAAAAGATGAGAATAAACTTAAAAAACTGGTTAGAGAAGATTTGGAAAGAATAATAAAAGAATATGGTGATGAAAGGAGAACAGAAATTCTTGAAGAGTATGATAAAAGAAGATTTTACATAAGATTGGATACCAGAAGTTTAACAATTTCTCGTAGTTTTGATAAACCAGGAATAGAAGTTACGGAAGATGATAAAATACTTCTTCTTTTAGATGATGGTAGAGTATATATATTAAAACCAGAAAAAATTCCAACAAAAGAAACAAAAATAGAAAATCTCTTCAAAATCAAAGATTCAAAAATACTTTTGATCGATATTTTACCAAAGAAAAATAAGAAGCTAATCATTATTACGGAAAAGGGTTATGTTAAAAAGTTTGACTTAGCTTTGATTGAAAAATCTGGCAGAAAGTTAATTAGAGGTTCTGAAAGAATAATTTTTGCTGGATTATGCAAAGGAAAGAAAAAAATCAAAATCTCATGTAATAAGTTTAAAATGGAAATTCCTATAGATAATATAAACTTACATGATTTTAACGAAAGAGGAGAAAAAATAATACCAGAAAACTTAATAGAAAAATGTAAAAATCTTTCAATAGCCCTCATCTAATCTTTTCCATAAGCATTTGTAAAAAATCTTCCTATAAAAATCTCGCTCGTTGTGAACATTAAATTTTATTAATGGGTGGTGGGCTGGAGAGGCCTTCCTCCGTCTTAAGTGACGGGGGAGGAAACTCCCCCCACACCGCGGGAACCCGCCGCTCGTAAGAGCGGAGGCCGAAAGGCCTGGCAACGGCACAGAAACGGAACTGCCACAGGAGGATGTCGATGATCATAACATGTGAGGAACCCTGTGGCAAGGTGAAACGGCCGACCCGGGTGTGCAAGCCATCCGTCGATGAGGTTCCCGCGCGAGACGGATGTGCGCTTAGACCGATGGTCTTAAACAGAAGGGGGGTTACTCCCAGCCCACCACCCATGAAATAAAAAAATGAATTTTTTAATTAATTTTAAGAATTAAAGCAATATTAACAAATTTTTTGAAAAATAAGCAAAAATCTACTTTTAAAAACAAAAATAAACTTAAAGTTTTTTCATAATATTTAAATAAGTATGGATAAAAAATTAAAATTACATGAAATATAAGGAGACAATAAGGATTATATTGAGCACGATTAAACCTGGTGAAAAAATATTATTAAGAGAAATACTTGAAAGGCTCAATAAAAGAGGATATAAGATAACAATGCCTGAACTTAAAATGTTCATCAGATATCATATGCTACATAAATATTTAGGTAGAAAATATTTTAGGGGAAAATATTATTATTATCTAATTTATGGAAAATGAATTGTTACAAATTCTGGAATCAAATCCAAACTTAAACATAAAAGATATTTCAAAGATATTAAATAGAAATGAGGATGAAGTAAGAGAAATTATAAAGGAACTTGAAAAAAGAAATATTTTAAAAAGAAGATATATAATAAACTGGGAAAAAATCGGTAGAGATAGAGTATATGCTTTGATAAAAGTAAAAGTTTCTCCAGAAAGAGGAAGAGGTTACGATAAGGTTGCTGAAAGAATTGCAAGATTCAACGAGGTTAGGGCTGTCTATTTAATATCTGGAGAATACGATTTGGAGGTTATTGTAGAAGGAAATAATCTAAAAGAAATAGCAAGCTTTGTTTCAAATAAACTTGCAACACTTGAAGGAGTAAGGAGTACGGTAACACATTTTATACTTAAAAAATATAAAGAAAATGGGGAGATATTCTTCGAGGAGGAAAAAGATTACAGACTTAAGATTTCTTTCTGATTATGAACGAAAAATTATCTTATATAAAACCATCAGGTATTAGAAGATTCTTCGATATAATAGAGAGAGTTAAAGATGTAATTTCTTTGGGAGTTGGAGAGCCAGATTTTCAAGTGGATTGGGTTATAAGAGAAGAGGCTATCTATTGTATAGAAAAGGGATATACAAACTATACTTCAAATCAAGGATTAATCGAGTTAAGAGAAGAAATCTCTAAAAATATAAAAAAGAACTACAATATTTATTACGATCCAGAAACTGAAATAATGATAACCTGCGGCGTTAGCCAAGCTTTAGATATTGCTTTAAGAACAATTTTAAACTATGGTGATGAGATAATAATACCAGAACCATGTTACGTTGCATATAAACCTCTTGCAATACTGGCTTATGCGAATCCAGTTGTTATTAAAACTCACGAAGAAAACAACTTCAAAATAGATTTGGATCATCTTAGAAAACTTATTACACCGAGAACAAAAGCAATTATTATCAACTATCCAAATAATCCTACCGGAAAAAGTTACAGTAAAAATGAGTTAAAAGAACTAGCTGAAATTGCTGAAGAATACGATTTATATATAATATCTGATGAAATATATGATAAATTAACATATAATGGAAAACATATACCTGTAGCAAAATTCATTAAGGATAGGGTTGTTTATTTAAACGGATTTTCTAAATCCTTTGCAATGACAGGGTTTAGAATAGGATACGTGTGTTGTAATGAGAAAATATTAAAGAATATGCTCAAGATTCATCAATACTCAATGCTCTGTGCTCCAACTATTTCTCAATATGCGGCGATTGAAGCTTTAAGAAATGAGGAAAAAATATTGGGTAGAATTCTACCGGAATATAAAGCTCGAAGAAATTATGTATATAAAAGATTGATAGAAATGGGATTCAAAACAATATTACCTGATGGCGCTTTTTATATCTTTCCTAAAATAGAAAATTTAAACGTTGATGCGGAAAAATTTTCGGAAGAATTGTTGTTTAAAAAACACGTCGCTGTTGTACCGGGTAATGCATTCGGTGATGATTACATCAAATATATACGAATATCCTATGCTAATAACATGGAGAAACTAAAAATTGCAATGGATAAGATAGAAGAATACGTAAAAGAATTATCCGTATTAAAAATATGAAAAAATAGAGTTTTTCGTTTCAAATAACTTTTAAGTTCCTGGAAGTTTGGGTGTTCTTTTGGTATGACAATCTATACAGTTATTTTGTGCTGGAAGTTTATGGAACTTTGCTTGAGAAACAGGATAAAGTGGCTTATAAGTTCCTTTCTTATATTCGTTTAATAACTCAACAGTTTTCATAGCAACATCCGCAGCCAATCTTGCACATCTTTCTTTTCTCTGAGGTGTAAAGAATCCAACGTTTTCTTTTTTCATCCATCTTCCTACGGATATATGACATAGAGGAGAATTACTTACAGACTTATTCTTAATTTCAGCCTTTGGTTCTTTTGGTATATATTGAGGCAACTCTGTTACAGTATACCAGTATATTACATCGTTTAATATTTTTTCACCCTTTTCACCAAGGATAAATCCTGTAACAATTCCAGCTCCAGCTAATGTTCCACAAATCGTACCCCATCCTATAGTACCGCCATGTCCCCATTTAATAGCTTCTAGAGGAAAAGATTTGTAAGGTTCTCCAACCTTTTTTCCTAAAACTTCAAACACTCCTTTAACAACTGCATAAGTACAGAATCCTTCATACCATGCTTCATATGCAACTGCTCCAACCTCTTTAGGATCTACTATCTCGTATTTCCATGGAGGTTTTGGAATTTTATATACAACTTTTTTCTCTTCAACTTGTTCCTGTACTTTTTTCTCTTCAACTGGTTTTTGTACACATCCCGGTATTAGAAATATTGCTCCAGAAGCAATTGCATATCCAGCACTAAATCCTAATGC
>JALTZH010000095.1 GCA_027051265.1 archaeon
CCATATATTGTAAGAAACGTGTTTTTCCACATCCTGTTGGGCCTTTCAATATAACGGGAATCTTAGATTTATATGCAGCTTCAAAAATTTCAATTTCATTTCTTACTGGAATATAAAATGGTTCCTCTGTAACATAGTATTCTTCAAACTTAATTATTTTAGATTTTAAATGTTTTTCTAATTCCATTATAATATTAATGTAATTTTAATAAATTTAAACTTTTTTAAATATAAATTTTTTTTCATCAAGATTTATTAAAACATATCCTCTATATATATTTCCTGGATTTATTACAAGTGTTCCACCTATATAATCATATCCTCTAGCTTCATGAATATGTCCACAAAAACAAATATAAATGTCTCTCTTCTTTTCCAAAAATTTTCTAATTGCTTTACTACCGGCATGTACTTTACTCAACGTGATATCAACTTTTGTTTGATACGGTGGTGAATGAGTAACCAATACTTTTTTTTCAGATTTTGGTAGCTTAACATATACTTCATTTAAATTTTTAAATATCTCTTCTTCCGAAAATTCTTGAACTGTATTAAAAGGTGTTATACTTGAACCGCCAAGTCCAAAAAATACATAATCGGAAATTTTTTTAAATCTCATATGAATACTTACATCAATTTCCTCAAGATATTTATTTACATCGTATTTATCACAATTACCGGGAATTGCAAGAATATTTTCACATAATTTCTTAAGTTTTGTTATAATTTTACTTGCCTGTATTCTTGTTCCAAAATCTGTCAAATCTCCACATACAATTATTAGATCAACGTCTTCTCTTATTTTGTCTAAATATTTATAGTTACCATGTATATCAGAGATTACTAGTACTTTTAATCCTTTATCTGAAGAAATCTTCCCATTAAAGAATAATGAATGTTTAAACTCTTTTCCGTTCATATTTATGAAATCAAAATATTTATGAATAATCTATAGATAAGAGAACAGCCTCTCGCTTTTACAAAGAGACTTCGTTAAGGTTTACACTTCTATATATGTTTTAGTCTTATCTCACTGACGAGTTCACACTGCCTGGCAAAGTTATTTTACTCGTAATTTATTTGCTTAATAATCAAGTGATTTATTATGCCAAATTAAATTCTATAACCATATAAACTATTTAGGTTAATATTTTCATCAACTTTTTTTCTCATGAATACTATAGTGGAAAAATAAAATCCGTTAGCCTTTCGTGTTTTAAAATTTCCTTTATTAATTTTTATGAAAAGACTCATAATACTATTAGGAATATTAGCAATCGTTATATCTATAACCTTAACAATTTATATATTTAAAGAAATAATTGATCTTAAGATATATAAAAATAAATATTTAAAAGCAGGGATTGTTAAGATTCAAGGCCCTATATCACTTTACGAAAGCATGTTTGAAGAAACAACATCTCCAGAAGAGTTCAAAGTTGTTTTTAGAAAGGCTGAGAGAAATTCAGATGTAATAATCGTTGAAATAAATAGCCCAGGTGGAAGCTATTATGCAAGTAGTGAAATATCAAGAATAATAAAATCATCAAAGAAACCAACCATATGTTATGTAACGGAATTAGCTACTTCTGGAGCATATTTGGTAGCGAGTTCCTGTGACTATGTCTTTTCATCAAAAGCAGCAATTATTGGAAGTATCGGCGCCATAATGATAGTACCAGAATATTCCGGTCTCTTTAAGAAATTGGGAATAAACTTTACTATTATAAAAGGAGGTAAATATAAAGATATTCTATCTGGATTTAGAAATATAACAAACGAGGAGTATAAGATGCTAAAAGAAATTGTTGATTACGTATATGAGGAATTCATGAAAGATATCGCAGCAAATAGAAATTTAAGTCTGGAATACGTAAGAGAAATAGCTGAAGGTAAGATATATACGGCAAAAAAGGCTAAAAGTTTAAATCTTATTGATGATATATGTGATTATGAATGTATTGAAAAGTTTCTCGAAAAGAAATATAATAAGAAAATCTTGTTTAAAACTTATAGTTACGAGGAGGAATCTCTTCTAGAAAAGCTATTCTTCCAGATTGGTTATGGTTTAGGAGTAGCGTTAACAAATTATTTATATGAGAGAACCAGAAGTTAAACTACTCCGTATCTATAACAATCTCGATATAGTAATAAAAGCATGCAGATTGAGTGGTGTTCCAAACAGCATATCGGATGAAAAACTTATAGAAATAATCGTTGAAAACGATTATTCCAGTGTACTTGAGCATATAGTGTTTACGTTTGAAATTACTTGTAGCAATGCTATTGCAAGAGAATTGTTAGAGCATAGAATAGCAAGTCATACGGCATTTTCAACAAGGTATAAGATGGTTGAGGACTATGTTTATCCCTTTAAAAATGAGGAAGTACGTAGAATAATTGAAAATATATTAAACGATTATAAAAAAGTACAAGAAAAAAAGGAAATAAAAAGATACATGTTGCCGTTTGCTTCATCGTATAAAGTTATTTGGACAATAAACGCTAGAAGTCTTATAAACTTTTTAGGTCTAAGATTATGTGCAAGAGCATCTCCTGAGATACAAATCCTCGCAAGAAAGATATTAAAAATTTGCAGAAAAGTTCTACCAGAAATATTTAACAGAATAGAATGTAGAGGTTACAATCTTGGCGTATGCCCAGAAAACGAAGCAAGACCTAAAAACTGTTATCATCCAGAAATTCCTACGAAAAAAGAAATAAAGAAAAAGTGGTTTAAAATGAGTAAAAGTTTGCTTGAGAAACAAATCGGATTATGATATAGTGTTCTTCGAAAACATTTTTATATTTTTTAACTTATCTAAATAATAACCATTTTTAGATACGAGAATTGACTCTTCAATATCGAAGTTCTTTCTAAAAATTGGACTTAAAACTTCATTCTTTTTTATTTTAATAATATTTACTCCAGATATAACCGTATTAAAGGCTGGAAGTATTAAAATTTTCTTACCATCTTTATTTTTACAGATAATATACGTTTGTATTTTTTCATTACCAATTCTTATATATGGATGTTCATGTCCTATTATTATAAGTTTATATTTCGAAATATCTATATCAATATGGCCATGTGTCAACAATATTTTACCGAAACAAATCTTTTTAAACACTTTTTCCTCATATATTTCTTCAATTTTTCCATCGTGATTACCTTTTACAATGAATACTTCGAAATATTCCTTAATCTTTGATATTATATCTCTTAACTTTTTTCTATTGGTAAAAATCTCATGTTTAAAATCTCCTAAAAATATTAGCCTATATATCTTTTCTCTAAAACATATCTCAAACAATTTCTTAAGAATTTTTTCGGATAAATCCTTTATGTAAATATTTTTCTTTAGTAACTCGTATTCATATCCAAAATGGGTATCCGCTATTATATAATAATTTTTATATACTAAACCACCATCAATAAGTTTCATATTTTTTGAGCATGCTCAAAATACTTTAAAATATCCATCTTAATTAAATCTCTTTCGTTTAGTTCTCTCTTAATATATAACATGATTAAAATATTTCCGAGTAATACGAACTTATGTCTAGGACATAACTGAAAGAATTCCTCATTAAAAAATTCGTATTTAATTCTTGTTCTAAACTCCTTTTCCCATAAAAGATCAGATTCAAAGTGACTTCCACAGATTATACATTTTTTTCTTTCTATCATCTCCATGAGTTACTCCCTCACTTTTTTTGAAATTTACATCCTTAAATATTTTGTACTACATACTGATTTGTAATATTCTTAATTTTTACATACCAAACCGTGCAGAGTTACTTCCTTATGCTTAATGTTAAGTTATTGGAACTAAATTTATAAGTTCAATAACAACCAATTATATTAAACAAATAAAAATAACAACAACAAATATCATCTACTTATTA
>JALTZH010000096.1 GCA_027051265.1 archaeon
ATTTAAGCGATTCTACCAATCCTCCTCCTCTTGTAGCAAGAGATGTACCTAAAGAAGATATAAATTGAGGAAAGTATTCATCTCTACTTATGATTTTTCTTTCTTCTCTGAATATTTTGTATCCGATAATCAACAACGGCAACGTTATAAAACTTATCTTGAAGTATATAGGTATAAAATTTAATTTATATTTTATAAGAATTATAAATATAAGTATAAGAGAGATTGTAATTAAAATATATTTGAATAAATTTTTATATAAATAAGTTTCTTTAAATTTTATCCAAATGGGATCAATCGGGCTTCGTAACTTTATCAAGTAAAATATTATCAGTTCGATTGTTATAAAAAATATTCCCGCAACCAATAATAATCTAACTATATCAAATCCTACTAGAATTGCAATGATCATCGCAAATACGATTAAAAACGTTAAAGCTATAGATATTGCAATGAATATATCTCTTATTATTTCAAGATCATATAACATTCCTTTATAATTAAGTGAAAACTCATTAAGAGAGACGTTTCTCTCTCTTTTCATGAACTCTTTCAAATCTTCTCCAGAATCAATTGCATAAGCCATTCTTTCGAGAAAATTAGAAAACAGTTTACTTGGTGTCCTTTTCATCAAAATCCTAGCTGCCGTTGCTAAGTTTTGATACCATTTAGATGTCAGTAAATATATCCTTCTACTTTCGTTTGCTATCTCACCGAACTCCTTTTTCTCTGAAAGTATTCTAAATATTTCTCTTCTGTCTATTTCCGTTGTTGACAAGAGTGCGAGATTTGTTATAAAAAGATGAATGTTTGAATCAATCTCATGTCTCTTTTTCTCATACTGTAATCTGATTTTAATCACCGGATATAATAGTGTTAAGAAACTTAAAAGTAATGTTATCGAAAACAGTTGCTTTATATTTGTCTTTTTAAAAATATATGTCATTATAGCTATGATGATAATGAATAATACTATCGAAATAATTATATCTCGCTTTAAAGTTTTCATCATATTCTAAATGGCAAACCAGATAATCCTTTTCTGTAAAAATCCCATATTATTTTAGTAACTTGTTCATAGTCGAAGATTTTACGTCTAACCATTTCCTCTATAATTTTAGCTCTGAGATACAATTCCTCGTATATTTGTCTAGTATCAGAATATCCTGCAAGAGGTGCTATTTTATTTTCAAGTATGTATGAATTATACAACCCTTTGAACATATGCCTATCAGTATAAGGATCCCATTCAAATACTGTTCTTGTTATAACACCGCCAAGTTCTTCTGAAAATCCTTCTATTTCAGAGATAGATGTAACTCTTCGAACAAGTTTTCCTTTGAGATAAACAGCTTGCTGTATAAGAACAAAGTTTAAATTATCTATAAATCTAACCGGTACATTAATAGGTTCACCCGTAAGTCTTTGTATTACTCTTTTTACACTTGATGCGTGAAATGTTGCTAAGACGGGATGTCCTGTATCTTCTATAGGTATTATAGAATAATTTCCTCCAAGATAATATTTTGCACCTTCTAATACTAAGTCGTAAGTATGATTTGTATCACAATATTCAGCTGATATAACACGAGAATATTCTCTATCATCAAAATATATTATTCTGATGTTTCCTCTAATTAAGTCGGTAGAGAATGTTATACCAGATAACCATATATCTTTTATAACTTTTTCAAAATCCTTTTTATCTACTCTTATATACTTTACCCTCTTTCTTCCTCTAAAACCTTTTAGCTTTAAATCTTTTGCAACCAAATCATTATCTCTATCTATGTTAATCGTTTCTTCAATCCAATCTAATTTAATATTTTTGATCTTCTCAAAGCTCTTTATTCTTTTTATATAGATTTTTCGTTTTCTATAGAGTTTTAAAATTGTTTCAGCAGATAACTCTCCAAGATTTGTGATGAATTTATGATTTGGTGTAACCTCAAGATAATTCCCATCGTCTAAAATTATCCTTATCAATTTTGTTTTTGGCATTTTAACTATAGCTTTAAGTTTTGCATAAACGATACCTTTTTTTTCATCATAAGCGGGTATTTTTACATCTTCTTTAATCTCTACGATTTCCTTGTTATCCCGTATTTTTACACCATACTTTTTCTTATATCGTTCAAATAAATCTTTTATATCTATAAGATCATCACCAAAAACAACTTTACATTCTTTAATACATTGCATTGCTTGAAAAGCAACCGCTGCTTCAGCACCTCTGATTTCTCCAACAATAATGTAATTAGGCCTAGATCTCAAAGCTGCTTTTAATAAGTCAAATAACGTAACCCTTTCCTCTTCTTTACCTCTTTCTCTTGTTAATAGTTGTTGCCATATCTTGTGAGGTGGTCGAACTTCAGCCGTATCTTCTGCTGTGTATATTTTTTTATCCGGTGGAACAAAAACGAGTATAGCATTTAGTGTCGTTGTCTTACCACTTGCCGTTTCTCCACAAATGAATCCAGACATTCCATATTCCAGACATAACCATAAATAAGCAGCTATCTCGCTGGATAACGTATTCCAAGCAACAAGTTGAACTATACTTAAAGGTTTAGCAGTAAATTTTCTAATCGTAAAACTTGGACCTTTCAGAGAAACATCCGTACTATATATTATATTTATACGTGAACCATCCGGTAATGTGGCATCAACAATTGGTCTAGCTTCACTTGGTGGTCTTCCAATTCGTTCACCAATCGTCTTTAGATATTTTGCCAATTCCAAATCATCTTTAAAGTCTATATTTAAAACACGTGTAGTACCAAATATTTTATGTACGAGATATATATTTCTTGCACCAATTACATGAATATCCTCTAT
Organism: archaeon; assembly: GCA_027051265.1. GTDB lineage: Archaea > Hydrothermarchaeota > Hydrothermarchaeia > JALTZZ01 > JALUTC01 > JALUTC01. The sequence goes on from JALTZH010000096.1 coordinate 2,839, forward strand.
ATATGGATCTCTAATAAGTGGTTCTAATGGTCCTAGACGTACAACATCTCTTTTAATTAGATAGAGGAATTTTCTCTTTTGCTCTTTAGTTATAGGAATCTTTTTCATCAAGAATCTACTAAGGAAACCCGTTTTTTTACTGTTAACAACAGTTACCTCGTTAAATATATCTTCAATAGCTTTTTCTAGATCTTCGGTAACCTCTTTATCTGGTGCTTTTTCCAATATTCTTGTTAGTATTTCATCGTATAATTTTCTTTCTTTTTCATCTTCGATTTTAGGTTCAATTGCAACATAGTTACGTTGCATATTTTCATCAACAAAAACGTGAATAAATATAGGATCACCAACGGGATATATAACATTTGGATTCTGTATATCTTTCATTTCAAAGGTTAATACCTCTAGAAATATAGGTCTCTTACCAAATTTTTTTTCAAACTTTTTGATATATTTCTTAAGATGAGGGTTTCTTCTAAGAATTTCAGGGTTCATGACTATACAACGGCGGAAATTTCAACAACTAATCCGATTTTAGGTTCAACTCTGAACGGTATGATTTTTTGATACCTATCAGATGTCATGTTGAATTTTATTATCTTTGCAAAGTTTTTCATTTCCCCACCAACCATCTTTTGCTCCATTTCAATAACCAATGTTGCTAGAGATTTAAGCTTATCTAACGTTTCCTCACTAACTTCTTCCAAAGATACAGTAAGCAATACAACTTTTTCTAGAGCACATATTTTTTTGAGAAATGATAGAAAATCTTCGACCTTTGTTTTATTATCGTACTTAATTAAAGTTGAAATCATATCAAATATTATAACATCTTTTTCATACAGTGCCTTTGTATTCATAGCAATCTCTAAGTAATTATTAACTTCTTTTTTTTCTGATATCAAAGGATATATTGGTATATAAAGCAAATCCCCATTTATTAAATATTTAGAAACAGGATAATCAAGTGAATACATTTGGTTTATAAAATCTTTAGTTGTCATTTGTGTCGATATATATGTAACGGTTTTCATATTCTGCAAAAATCCATAAGTTAATCTCTGGCACAGTAC
>JALTZH010000097.1 GCA_027051265.1 archaeon
AATTTAATACTGGTGATTCTTTAATAATTGTTATATATTTGGATAGGGAAAACTTTGAGAGAAATTATGTATATGACATAAGAGATAAAAGAGTTTTAGAGTACGTAAAAAAACTAAAAGATGAACTTATCAAAGAAAGATTTATAAGTAATATTATAACATTTGCTGATGAATACAATACATCATATGAAAATTTAATTGGAAAATTTTTTGATAGTAGTTTTAGTTATACAGTTATTAAGGTTAATTCCTATATCGGAGGTAGAGATGTTGATGTTGAAACCTTCTTAAAAAGGATAAAAAAGAGAGTAGAATCAATACCAAAACCTGAAGGTATAAAAGTAGAATATACAGGAATAATTCCTATGAGAAACGCTTTTTTTTCTCTCATAAAATCGGATTTAATTAAGATAACAATTCTCACATTAATTCTTGTTCTAGTAGCGCTATTTATTATTACGAGAACTATTATTTTGTCTTTTATAATATATTTATCAATAATTTTTTCAATTGTATATATTTTAGGTTTTATAGCAATAATTGGTGAGAAAATAAATCTTATAACAATGATTTTAGTCCCTTTAATTATAGGTTTAACAATCGATTATAATATACAAATCGCATACAGAATAGTTGAAGAATTAAATAGAAGACACAGTATAGAAAAAGCTATTGTTGAAACGGGTCGTGCTATAATATTCTCCTCGTTAACAACGTTATCCGCATTCGTTTCAATGTTGATTGCTGCAATACCAGGTTTAAAATCTTTAGGATTAATTGGATTATCAGGTATATTGTTTTCGTTATTATTGGCATTAACGTTTCTACCTTCGTTATGTATTTCTCTAAGAGATAGAATCTCTAAAATAAAGTTTTACAAAAGAGAACATTACAGAGGTATAAACTTAAGATATACAAGATTAATTCTCATTATAACAATTGTCCTCATTATATTTTTCTCTCTTAATATATTATATAAATTTAAAGTAGAAACAAGTACGGAAAAATCGTTACCTCAGGATCTTCCGTTAATTTTTTGGATGAAAAAACTCAGAGATGATTTGGGAATTGTTGATAACTTGATTCTTATAGTCTCAATAGATGATCGTAAATATAACGACATAAGGGATAAAGAAGTATTAAAATTCTTATCTAGTTTGAAAAACATATTGCTCCAAGAAAAATATGTCAGAAACGTCTATTGTATTTCTGATCATATAAATTATGATAAATTATCTCAGTATGAAATAGAGAGAATTCTCCAAGGACATCCGTTTATAGACAATTCTTATACTTCAACGATTGTTATGATCGATGTAACAACGGGAACTGAACTTGAAAAAATTTCAGAATTTATCAAACGTGTCGAAGAGATAATACATCGATATAAGATAGATGGGATAGATATTAAAATAACTGGCTCAACATATCTTGGATATGAACTTAGGAAGCATGTTATAAAAGATTTTTCAAAAGTTACTAGTATTACTGTGTTTTTAGTAATATTTTTCTTATGGTTAAATTTTAAATCTTTCAGAAGAGCATTCATATCAATATTACCTTTAATATTCTCACTCGTATTAACTTTTGGAATACTTGCACTATTAGAAATACCATTAAGACCAGAGATTACATCCTTAGCCTCTATTCTTATTGGATTGGGTATTGATTATTCTATAATCACTTATAATAGATTTTTAGAAGAGAAGAAAAGTTTAGCATTCGTATTATCAAGAAAGCCAATAATTTCATCCGCATTAATTACAATTATTAGTTTTTCTTCAATACTTTCATCAACATTACCAGGAATTAAACAACTTGGTATTAGTCTAATATTAGGCATAAGTATATGTACGATTGTTACCATCTTCATCTTACCTCATCTAATAAAATTATTAGAAAAGGTTTAATCATTTGTTAAAGGGTTCTCTCCGTTTTACGGCTTCTAAAAATAATTCCTCAAGTTTTTTATCATCGCATCCTTTTCTAATATACGATAGAAAATCTACAAGATTATCATTCCTCATTAAACATGGTTTAAATTTTCCATCAGGAGTTATTCTTATCCTGTTACAGTTTGCACAAAAGTTTTTGTTATGTATAAACTTAACGGTTTCAATTTCTGCTCCGTTTATATAAAAACGTTTCCTAGCATGCATTTTTCTTACAATTATCCTTTGAGAAATTCTTTCCAAATATTCTTCAATTATGTTAAGATCAAGGTGATGTTTTTCAAAGAATTCTTTATTGGAATCAATTAATTCTATCAATTGTATAACAAAACCTCTTCTAGAAAATTTTCTTATGATTTTGAATATCTCATCATCGTTTATATCTTTAAGAACAACAACGTTTATCTTTATAGGTGATAAGCCAGCGTGATATGCTTCTTCTATTCCTCTCAATACCTTTTCAAGATTGTTACATCCGGTTAACATTTTATATTTATTTGGATCCAGCGTATCAAGAGAAACATTTATTCTATCGAGACCAGCATTTTTCAACGGCTTGGCATATTCCTCGAGATAATATCCATTCGTTACCATCGATATCTCCTCTATACCTTCTATACTTCTTATTCTACGAACTATTTCAACAATATCTTCCCTAACTAATGGTTCTCCTCCGGTAATTTTAATCTTAGAAATTCCAAACCTTGCTAATACTCTAACAATTCTTTCAATTTCTTCTGGTGTCATTTCTATTTCTTCTTTATCTAAACCTTCTCTATGACAATATATGCAGTTCATGTTACATTTGTTTGTAATTGATATCCTAGCGGATTTTATTGGTCTTCCATAGGGATCCCTTATCATAATAACTTTCTCCAATGCTTCAATATAGTTTTAATATAATATTAAGTTAATAATTTAAGTTATTTAAACTTAATCCTTTTGTTTTCTCAATTTTGCAATAAAGAAACCATGACAATCATTTATATGTGGAAATGTTCTTAAAACTTTATCCCATTTATCAAACGTCTTTCTACCGAATTTTCTAATCCCTCTAACTCCTAGTATTCGATTAATGCTTTCGAATTTAAACATCCCTGTAAGGTTTTTTACATTATCTTCGTTTTCCTCAAACAATATAGAACATGTGGAATATACAAGAATGCCTCCATCCTTTAAATATTTATAAGAGACTCTCAAAAGTCGTTTTTGTAAGTTTACCAAAGTTCTTATTTTCTCTGGTGTTAATTGCCATTTAACGTTTGGAAATTGTCTAATTGCTCCAGTAGAAGAACACGGAGGATCTAATAAAACTTTGTCAAAATATTCTTTTTCGAAGATAATTTTTCTGGAATCCGCAATTATATAACGAACGTTTTCAACTCCCAGCTGTTTTAATCGATTTTTCATCTTGATTAATCTGGATTTAGATATATCTACTGCATAAATTCTTCCTTTATTTTCCATCAACATTGCAATGTGTGAAGTTTTAGAACCGGGAGCTGCGGTCATATCAAGAACAACATCATCAAAATCTGGACATAAAACATGTGCAACCAAACATGAAGCGAGGTCTTGAATAACAAATTTCTTATTATACCAATCTAATCTGGACAGAGGTTTTTTATATTTCTTTATCTTCAAAACATCCGGTAACACGGTTTCTTCATATTCTATACCATTCCTTTCTAAATATCTTTTTAAATTCTCTATACTTGTTTTCAACGTATTTACTCTAACATAATATCTCTGCTCTTTGTTACATGCTTTAAGAAACTTCTCTACCTCATTTTTTCCTAAAAGTTTAGTTACGTATTCAATAAACCATCTTGGGAAGAAATATTTATATGATAAATATTCAGCATCACCATGACGAGACTTTATAT
>JALTZH010000098.1 GCA_027051265.1 archaeon
TGTTAAATGTTACCTCAATCTTATTAGAACCATGGTCACTCATAAAAATAACATTTAAATCATTTTTATTAATAAATTTTCCAACATATCTATCAACAATCTTCCAACCCTCTTTTGTAGCATCATCATCCCAAAGAAAGTGCTGTAATGCATTTAAATAAAAGGTAGTAACTTGAATAAAATCAAAATCATCGTTTTCAATCAAATCAAGTGCAACTTTGAATCTTGACTCTATAATCTCGTGGATTTCTTTTACCGCTTTTTCTGTATCATGATCAATCTTATGATATGGGTGGACTTTATAATTATATTTTCTTTTTAAAATTTTTTCAAGTTTTTTTGGGTATGTAAATCCACTCTCTGGACAATCAGGACCACCGGCTATCATTATGCCATTAACCTTTTTTGGTGGATATGTTAGTGGTGTGCCTATAACTGCGACCCGATATCCTGCTTCACTTAGATAATCCCATATTTCCTTATGTTGACTTTTTCTTTTACTTGGAAAGTAAACTCTCCTTTTTTTGATGTCTATATTTTCCCACCAAAATATCCCAAGTTTCCCTGGATTTTTCCCTGTTGAGTAGCATTTCCAATTTGGGGATGTAACTGGAGGAAGACATACTTCTAAATCTCCATAAGCACCATTTTCAATACACTTTTTTATATTTGGTAGCTCTCCTCCCTCAACCCAAGGATTTATAAGTTCAAAGTGTGCACCATCCAAGCCTACTATTACTACTTTAGTCAAACTATTATCACCTACGAAATTGTGCTTGTTAACAAGTTCAACGTTTTTAAAGGTCCTTAACCAATGCTTCATATTTTTTAGCCATTTTATCTGCGGTAAATTCTGAAATTAGTTTATTATATCCGGATTCTCCCATTTTTATGGCTATATTTTTATTTTTTAAAAGATATATGATTCTGTCTGCAAGCATATCCACATCCTTAGCTTTCACAACAAACCCGGTTTTCCCATCTTCTATGATCTCTGGAATACCTCCGACGTCAGTTGATATTACTGGCACTTTGTTAAGCATAGCTTCCAGTATAACTAACCCAAAACTTTCAAATTCTATGGATGGTAAAACAAAAACATCAAACAGTCCTATCAAATCTTGTGCATTTTTTATGTATCCTGTAAAAATAACATTTTTTCTTATTCCCAATTCTATACATTTATTTAGTAGAACATCCTTATATTTTCTATCTCCATTACCAATAATTATTAACTTAGAATCCGGAACCTCCTTTATAACCTTATACATTGCATCAATTAAGTAGTGCACCCCTTTTCTTTCTTCTAACAATCCAACAAATCCCACTATTTTATCTGTAGGCTTTATACCAAAATTTTCCAATGTTTTTTTTTTCAACAAAAGTTTTTCTAACTTCTATACCATTGTGAATATATACAACATCACAATAAAATTTTCGTTTTTTCTTCAGATCATCCATGCAGGCTTTGCTCACTGTTACGATACTTTCGCTAGCCCACGAAATTAGCAAATCCAATAAAAAATCAAAAGAAATAACTGATGCTTTTCTTTTAGGAAAATTATGGATATTTAGTATTATTTTTTTTACACCTAAAATTTTAGCAGCTATTACAGCAGATAAATTCATTTCACCTGCAGGATACCCGCCATTTATTGAAATAATTGCATCTGGATTATTTTTTTTAATGATTGGTAGTAATTTAACTATATATGCCAATAAAATTACTGGTTTTAATATCGGATGGAGGAATCTCAGCCATTTAATCGTTGAATATATATCGTAAAGGGTAGGAATATTAAGTGAGATATACTTGACATTTTTAGCATCTTTGCAGTGATCAATCACTAATTGTAAATCTGGAAATGATTCATTATACATGATAACTTTTTCATCATCTGGACTCCAGTTTTTGACTAAATTAACTAGAAACGTATCAGTGCCACTAAATGGGTAGTTGGATTGATTAAAGAATAATATCTTCATATTATAATCCATATTTAAGTTTCACAAGTTAAAAAATTAATGTTGTTAATACTGGTGAACTAAGAATATGGGTGTGGATGTCATAATCTCAGATGAAGAAAATGTATCTGTGACAGAAAGAGAAGGTAAGTTTCTGTATACTTTGGCAAAAAAATGCAAAGGTAGTGGGGTTATTGTAGAAATAGGATCGTGGAAAGGCAGATCTACTATATACTTAGCTAAAGGATCGAAAGCAGGCAATTCTGTTAGAGTTTATGCAATAGATCCACATACAGGTTCTTCTGAACATAAAGAAAAATTTGGAGAAGTGTGGACATTTGATGAATTTGTAAAAAACATAAAGAGTGCAGGTGTCGATGATATAGTCACCCCAATTGTTAAAACCTCAGAAGAAGCTGCAAAAGAATTTGATAGACCGGTTGAATTGATTTTTATTGATGGTGCACATGAATATGAATTTGTAAAAAAAAGATTTCGAAATGTGGTTTCCGAAGGTTGTAGAAGGTGGTATAATGGCATTTCACGATACTGGCTGGCCCAGTCCAGATTTTCCTGGTCCAAAAAGAGTTGTAAGGGATTTTGTTTATTTCTCTAAACATTTTAAAGATGTTAAATTTGTAGATTCAATTACATATGGTGTAAAAGTAAATAACAATTCAATTTTTGATAGGATCAAGAATATATCAATGTATATCTTAAATAGGTCATATGAAAAATTGGCAATGTTGCGACTCCCTGGACCAATACGCTCGGTTGGAAAGAAAATTTTTAGGATAATTACTGGTTAAGATGGTGATATGAGCATGAAAAAACCTGTTGTCAGCGTTATTATACCTGCGTACAATGCTGAGAACTTTATTAGGGAGACTATTGAGAGCGCTCTCAATCAGACATATAAGAACATAGAAGTTATAGTAGTAGATGATGGTTCCACAGACAATACCAGAGAGATTGTTGAGTCAATAGATGATAAGCGCATCAAATATATAAAGCAGAATAATATGGGTGTTTCAGTGGCTAGAAATAAAGGTATAAGGGTGTCTAAGGGAGAATTTATAGCACTCCTTGATCACGATGACATCTGGCTACCGAGAAAATTAGAGAAGCAATTGCCTCTATTTTCAGACTCACAAGTTGGGCTTGTTTTCAGTGATACTATTTTTTTTAAGGATGGTAAGGATCTCTATTCAATATATAGTAAATATAAGCCACCACGAGGGTGGGTTTTTCGGGAACTATTAAAAAGGAATTTTATTTCTTGTGAGACTGTGATAATCAGAAAAAAAGCATTGGAATCTCTTGACGAATGGTTTCCAGAGGATATGGAGATGTCTGAGGAATATGACCTATTTTTGAGACTTGCTTATAAATGGAAATTTGATTACGTGGATGAACCCTTGGCAAAGTGGAGAATTCATGAGAGGAACGATTCTTCACTCAGAGAACATCTTGTAGCAGAGGATTATAAAAAAATATATGAGAAACTGAAAAGTAAAATTCCAAACTTTGAAAATAAATACAAAGAAGAATTGATTGAATTTAAGAATTTTATAACTCTGAAAGAGGCAATAGATAGCTGGAAGAAAGGAGAAAGAAAAAAAGCAAGAGAAAAGATCTTAGGTGTAGCAAAACGAAAAAGGCGATATCTACTTTTAGTACCTTTTATGTTCTTTGATTATAAATATTTTGATAAATTCAGGATAAACCTAAGGAGTTATTTTACTTTATAAACTTCTTTATGAATGTTTTAATTTTATCATTTTTAAGTCCCGTTTTCCTTTCAATTGTTTTTAGAACAATTATATCTTCCTCTTGAAGTCCAGAGAAAAAGAGAAGTAAAATAG
>JALTZH010000099.1 GCA_027051265.1 archaeon
TATTGTGATAACGTTAACGAATCCAAATCAAGCAAGAGGAAAAAAATACTGATAATAGGATCTGGTCCGATTAGAATAGGGCAAGGTATAGAGTTTGATTATTGTTGCGTTCATGCTGTCAAAGCGTTAAAAGAAGAGGGTATTGAAGCTATAATAATAAATAACAATCCAGAAACAGTTTCAACAGATTACGATGTAAGCGATAAATTATATTTTGAACCAATAACTTTTGAAGATGTTATGAACGTAATAGAGCATGAAAAGCCCGATGGGGTAATACTTCAATTTGGAGGTCAAACACCTATAAATTTAGCTTTAGATTTAGATAAAGCAAATGTTAAGATTTTAGGAACTCAGGCAAAGCATATTGATATAGCAGAAGATAGAGAAAAGTTTGCCAAGCTCTTAAATAGTCTGGGGATAAATTATGTTCCATATGGTATTGCATATAGTAAAGAGGAAGCAAAGGCTATAATCAAAAAAATAGGCTTCCCTGTACTTTTACGACCAAGTTATGTCTTAGGTGGAAGAGGAATGGAGATAATATATGATGAAAAATCTCTAGAAGAATATTTTGAAGAGGCAGTTAAAGTTTCAGAGGACAAACCAGTGATAATAGATAAGTTTTTAGAAGATGCTATTGAAATAGATGTTGATGCAATTTCAGATGGCGAAGATGTATTTATTGCAGGAATTTTAGAGCATATAGAACACGCTGGTGTACATAGTGGAGATTCCTGTATGGTTCTTCCACCACAATCTATTAGTGAGGATGTTATAAAAGTAATAAAGGATTATACAATACGTCTCGCTAAAGCTTTAAACATAAAAGGGTTGTTTAACATTCAGATGGCAGTTAAGGATAACAAGGTATATGTTCTTGAAGTTAATCCAAGAGCTAGTAGGACCGTACCATTCGTAAGTAAAGCTATAAACATACCATTGGTTAAGATCGCAACAAAAATATTACTCGGTAAAAAACTTAAAGATTTTAATCTAGGAAGTGATGTTGAAGTAAAAATGGATTACATATGCATAAAAGAATCCGTTTTCTCGTTCATAAAATTACCCGGAATAGATCCGGTATTAGGTCCAGAAATGAAAAGTACGGGAGAAGTTATGGGAATAGATTATGATTTTGGTGTTGCTTATTATAAATCACAACTCGCTGCTGATAATAGACTTCCGATAAACGGTAGGGTCTTTATTTCTGTTAGAGATGAAGATAAAGTAAAGATTTTAGATATTGCAAGAGAATTTATAAATCTCGGGTTTGAAATACTTGCAACAAGAGGAACTGGTAAATTCCTAATTGAAAATGGAATACCATGTAAGATCGTTAAAAAAGTTTCCGAAGGAAGGCCGAACGTTGTTGATCTTATAATTAATAAAGAAGTAGATTTAATAATAAATACACCAACAGGAGGTAAAAAACAATACTCCGATGGATATAAAATAAGAAGAGCTGCTGTAGACTTCAAAATACCATACATAACGACGATAACAGCTGCAAAAGCTGCGGTTCTTGCAATAAAAAGTATTAAAAAGAACAACAACATATCCGTTAAATCTCTTGAAGAGTATTATAGTAAGAGATTAAAAATCTATAGAAAAAAAGAAATAATCAAACAATTTTAATATTTTTGGTTTAAAATACAATTTATTGTTTTTTTATTTATATGGTGATTCAATTCTTAGTACCTAAGAAGTTCTTTCTAACTAGAGGGGTGGGAGAGCATAAAGATAAACTGCAGAGTTTTGAATTAGCTCTTAGAGATGCGGGGATTGCTGAATTTAATCTGGTTAAAGTTTCTAGTATAATTCCTCCATATTGTGAATTAATAACACGAGAAGAGGGGCTTAAGTTGTTAAAACCAGGACAAATAGTATTCTGTGTACTTAGTTACAATGCAAGTAACGAAAAGAATAGATTAATCTCAGCAAGTATAGGATGTGCATTACCTAAGGATAGAAGTATGTATGGTTATTTAAGTGAATTTCATGCATATGGATTAGATGAAAAAGAAACCGGTGAATATGCGGAAGATTTAGCAGCAACGATGCTTGCAACAAGACTTGGAATAAAATTCGATCCTGCAAAGAATTGGGATGAGAAAAAACAAGCCTATTTGATGAGTGGAAAAATCATATACACAACGAACATCACTCAAACAGCAGTAGTTAGAAAAAACGGTATATGGACGACTGTTATTGCTGCTGCTGTTTTTATACTATAAGAATGATAGGGATTGTTACTATTAATATTGAAATCAAACCACCAGAAGAAAGTATGAAAAAGGATTTAAGTCTATCTAAACCTAAAATGTATGAAAGAAAGCTTCCAGTATATATTCCAGAAACTGGTAATGGAATTGCAACAAAAATTATCAATCCTAAAATACCATATTTCTCATACCTTTTAAATCTTCTTCGAATATTGTTTAAATACTTATGATAGAGTTTGTTTATAATTTTAACTCTTTTTGAAATTCTAACTATTATTACATCTAAAACTCCTATAAACATTGATAGGATTAAAGAAAGCATCACTACACTAAATCCTCCTAAAATAATTGACAACTTAACATCCATACCTTTATATATTCCGTACAGTACAGCATATCTAGCTTCAACTCCAGGTAAGAAAGAAAGTAAAATGATCTCGAAATATATATTGTCTTTGAACGAAATCAAAGCCCATCCCTCTTAAATTTAATCCTTTTATTATTATTATGAGATTAGAGGATTTGATAAAAAAAGCAAAAGAATTGAAGAGAATGGGTTACACTATAGGACAAATTGCTGATGCGTTAAATATCTCAAAAAACACGGCTCTATGGTTAGTTACGCATGAAGAATTGAAGGAAAAAATAAGAGCTGAAGATATTTTCATAGATATTTCAGAGATTTCACGGGATCCTTATTGTATTTATAAAATCTCATCGGTAATGTCTCACTTGATTAAGAAGAATGTTAAAGATAGTGAAAAGATTGATGTTATTGCTGGAATTTCCAATGCTGGAATACCTTTCGCTTTATGTATTGCTAAGATTTTAAATGCCGAAATCGGTATAATAATTCCAAGAAAACATATGTGGGAACCACCAGAAACTGGTAGAAATACATTCTTACTTGATGGTTTTGCATGTGTTAAAAATAAAAATGTTGTAATAGTAGATGATGTAATTACTTCAGGTACAACTATGAGAGAAGCTATAAGCCTTATAAAAAATTTAAAAGGTCGTCCAATTCTAGCATGTGTAATCGTTGATAAAAAAGGTTTAAAATCGATAGATAATGTTAAAGTAGTATCTTTAATAAAGTTAACAATAATTTAATAAATAGTATAACAGTATATGCCGCCGTAGCTCAGTAGGTAGAGCGTCCGGCTGTTAACCGGATGGTCGGCGGTTCGAATCCGCCCGGCGGCGAATAATCTTTAATCAAGTTAATATTTTACTATCCTCTATGCAATTTTTACCAAGAATTGTTGCAATTGAAGTTACCAACAGATGTAATTTAAACTGTATACATTGTAGACTTGGCTATAAAGAGCAACAAGAACTTGATTTCTCTACTGTTAAAAGAATATTGGATGAAATTAAAGAATTAAACGATAAAGTTATAATAATTTTAACTGGTGGAGAACCATTGCTTAATAAAGATATATATAAAATGATAGAATATTCAAGTTCCTTAGGTTTTATTACAACATTAGCAACCAATGGAACATTAATAGATTTAGATACGGCAAGAAAGTTAAAAAATTCTGGACTTAAACGTATAAGTATAAGTATTGATTCTCTAAAAAAACATGACTGGATAAGAAATATGAACGGCGCTTTAAATCAGATTCTAAAAGGTATTGAGAATATAAAAAACGTTGGCTTAGAGTTCCAGATAAATACAACCGTTTCTAAATTGAACTATAAAGAATTGGATGATATATACGATTTCTCAATAAAAATAGGTGCTAAAGAATTGCATTTATTCTTTCTCGTGCCAACAGGTCGTGGAAAAGAAATATATTACGAAAGCTTAGATGCAAAGGAGTATGAAGAAGTTATAAATTGGATTTATGAGAAATTAAAAACCGGAAATTTGTTTATAAAACCAACATGTGTCCCTCATTTCTATAGAGTTTTATATTCAAGAGAACCAATAAAAGCAAAATCTCGATTCGTAAGGTTTACGAGGGGCTGTCTTGCAGGTTTATCTTATTGTTTGGTAACGGTAAATTTAGACGTTCAACCGTGTGGTTACTTTCCAATTTCTGCAGGAAATTTGAAGCGTAATAGTTTTAAAGAAATATGGTTTAATTCCGAAGTATTCAGGACATTAAGGGATTTTAACAACTTAAAAGGAAAATGTGGCATCTGCGAATTCAAGATGGTATGCGGAGGATGTAGAGCAAGAGCTTTAGCATTAAGGAATGATTATTTAGAAGAGGAACCATTTTGTATATATAAACCATCAAAAGCGTAGCTTTCTTAAGAACATCGCCATTTTTTCCAGAGCCAATTTTCTGTGGCTTATTTTCTTTTTCAGTTCATAATCTTCAGCAAAAGTTTTGTTATAACCTCTAGGTATAAAGATTGGATCGTATCCAAATCCTTTGTCTCCTCTAATTTCGTTGGAAATATAACCTTCAACTTTTCCTTTAAAAATATGAATCTTGTTATCAATTTTCAAACCAATTACTGATATGAAATAAGCTTCTCGAGATTTTATACCGTTCATGAGTTTCAATATTCCTTCTAAACCTATTGTGTTATATACGTATTTTGAATATACACCGGGAAACCCTCTTAATGCTTTAATGAACAATCCGGAATCTTCTATGAAAAAATTGTTAACATCGGATATGTTTTCAATGGCATATTTAACAACATCATCCAAATTTTCTGCTTGTATTTCAGGATAACGTTTCGTTTTTTGTTCGATATGAATTCCATGCTTCGTAAGAAATTCTTTTGCTTCAAGAAATTTATATCTATTCGTTGTTATAAAATATAATTTAATCATAATATTAAATGTGCTTTAGCTTTGTATAGCAATCGATACATAAACCATGATATGAGTAACAGTTTTTACATATTGTTCTTTTACATCTTCTACATTTATATGATGCGAGAACTCTTTTGCAACGTTTACAAATTATACGTTTCATTTATGTTTTAAGAAGAGATGCCGCAAATTTTAATAATTTTGGTGCTTTTTGTGTAATCAATTTTAAAAAAGTTTCAATCTTTCTTCCATGAACGATATCCAGAATTAGTTTTGGATCATCTATGAAGATATCAGCTAGAGTATTGAGTTGCTCATCGTTCAAACGTTCGAGAAATCTTCTAAACCTATATGCTTTAAGTAGTTCTTTTCCTCTTGTTTCATACCATTTTTCTTCGAATTTTTTTAAAAATTTTTCGGAATAATCTTTTGAAACAATAGCTTCTTTTATAACTTCCGATGCTATAGTTGCCGCTTCTAAACTTATACCTATTCCACCACCATGTAAAGGATGAGCCATCCTTGCAGAATCTCCTACTATTACCAAACCGTTTGATATAAGTTTATCTACAGGTTTTGTAACTGGAACTACACCAGCGTTTATTTCAATTGGTGATGAATTTTTAAATTTCTCCCAATTTTCCTTTATAAAGAGGTCAAGATAATATTTAGCAGATTTCTTTGCATTTCGAACACCTAAACCTACGTTGGCAACATCTTCTCCTTTTGGAAATATCCATACATAACCACCTGGTGCATATCTACTCGAAAAATATATCTCTATGTAATTTGGATTGTATAGAGCTACGTTTGCCATCTCATACTGAAATCCTGATGCAAATTCATATGGATTCATCGCCGTATTAATACCAGCGATTCTTGGAATCCTTGAATCAACACCATCAGCAGCGACTACAATTTTTGAACGAATTTTTATCGTTTCATTAAAATATTTTGCAACCACACCTTTTACATAACCGTTTTCCTTTATTAAATCGATGACGTTTGTTTTCAGCATTATTTTTGCACCACGTCTTACAGCTTCTTCGGCCAATCTTTTTTCAAACTGTTGTCTTTCTATTATGTATCCTATTCTTCCAATTTTTTCAGTATCTATTTCGATATATTTTTTGTTTGGAGAATAAACAACAACTCCGGTGATCTTCTGCTTAACCCAATCCTTTGATATTTTTATATCCAGGAATTTAAACCATCTTTCACTTAAACCTTCACCACATCTCTTTGGAGATCCTATTTGTTGTTTCCTATCGACTATTAACGTTTTTATACCATTTTTTGCAAGTTCTACTCCACATTTCAATCCTGCTGGACCTGCACCAACTATTACGACATCGAACTCTTCTTCAAACTTCATGTTTTAACCTCCAAGGCATTTACAGGGCAAACTTTTACACAGTTTCCACATTTAACGCATAGATTTTCTTCAAAATAGAGCCACGTATCTTTTAATTCGAGAGCATTTTTAGGACAAACAGCTGAGCAACCACCGC
This sequence comes from archaeon, assembly GCA_027051265.1. Classification (GTDB taxonomy): domain Archaea; phylum Hydrothermarchaeota; class Hydrothermarchaeia; order JALTZZ01; family JALUTC01; genus JALUTC01. The sequence goes on from JALTZH010000099.1 coordinate 6,519, forward strand.
AATAACAGCAAAGGTCGCGATTTATTTTAATTGTCATATTTATAAGTTTCAAAGTTTCATGAGAAAAAAATTAATAAAAAATATGGAAGATTTATCTGAAATAGCAAATCTACATATCAAAGAAAAAAAGCTTCCCTATTTGCAACCAGTAGAAAAAGATTTTTATAAAAGACTTGTTAATCGTTACAAAAAGTTACGTGAAATGTTTAACCGTTCCTTAAAGGATGGTAATCTCGATAATATATTTAGAATTAAAACTGAAATGGATAATTTTTATAATATAATTTTAGATATATATAAGATAAGATTAGAAAAGATTATAAAAAAAGCCATAAAAATTGTTGAGGATGAAGATTCAATTCCTGAAGGTTTAGCTGAGGAGGAAGAGATCCTAATAAAGGAACTGGTTGAATTGTTAAGGAAGAATAAGGAGATGATATTTAGTGTTGAAGAAAGTGTTGAAAAATTCGAAGATAAGGAAACGATTGCTGAAACTTCTAAAAGAGAGGAATTAGGTGAAGAAATTAAAGAGGAAAAACGTGAAGAGGAAAAAGAAGTAGAATATATTGTAGTAAGAACATTAAATGATCTTCCAGAAATTGTAGGAATAGATGGAATGACATATGGGCCGTTTAAGAAAAACGATATAGCTCTTCTTCCAAAAGAAAATGCCAACGCACTTAAGAATAAAAAACTTGTTGAAATTGTTTAATCTCGTATTATTATTTACGGTTCTTTTTAACGTTTCATACTCTCAGGAATTCGATTTAATCTTAGTTAGAGGTGATTTATTATACGATTACATTTCTATTGTTCCGTATTCATGTAAATACGACATACCAATATATTTTGTTAAAGATACGATAGATTATAATTTATTTAAAGATTTTTATAAAAAATATAAAAAAATATTAATAATAGGTGGATATGAGGCTGTTAGTAAAGACATTGAAAGAAAACTTTTAGAAATAGGATTTTATGTAAAAAGAATAGGATATCAAAATAGATATGAAACGTCATCACATGTTGCGATTGAACTTTTTAAAAAGAGCTCAAGAGCTATATTGGTTAGTGATGATTATAATCTTTTAGAAGTTTCGGTTATTGCATGTAGATTAAAATATCCCGTTTTAATTTATAGAAACGAATATGTACCTTTTTCAGTAAAGCTTGCATTGGAGAAATTAGGTGTTAAAGAAATATTGGTATTAGGTAAGGAAAACATGGATATTAAAATGCTAAAAGTAAAGAGGATTCGTTTAAACGATATTGAAAAGAGAAACTTGGACTCGTATTTTTTTATTCCGATTTTAATCTTTACTTTTATCTTTATCATAATAATTTTATTACGGAAGATATATAGAAGAAGGACTATAGTTTTAACGGATGATGAGAAAAAAATAATTGAAGTTTTAAAGACATTCGGAGAGTTAACACAGGATAGATTGCCATTTATAACAGGATTTTCAAAAACAAAAATTTCTAACATCGTTAGGGAGCTCGAGAAAAAAAATCTAATAAAAAGAATACCGTACAAGAAAACGTGGAAAATAATTTTAAAAGAAAAATGACAATATTTCAAAATTTTAACTTCATTTAAACTTTTTTAAACAGGTTTTATTATAAAATTGTATTCATAATATTTATCTATCCTTTTATTTTGTATAAAATTATGGTTGTTGAAAAATTAGCAAGCAGAGATGTAACAGTCGGTATTCTTGGATTAGGATATGTTGGAACAACACTAGCTGCAGTCTTATTAAAAAACGGTTTTAAAGTAGTCGGATGTGATATAAACAAAAGTATCGTTGAAACATTAAAACATGGATGTTGTCATATAAAAGAGAAAAATTTGGATCACATCTTTAATAAGTACAAAATAGATGTTACGACAGATGTCGATCTTACTGTACGAAACTCTGATATAGTTATAGTTACTGTTCAAACTCCGTGGTTTTCTTCTGGACCTGATCTTTCATATGTAATTAACGCATGCAAAACAATCTCAAAAAATTTAAGCAAGAGGAAATTGATAATAATCGAAAGTACTTTACCAATAGGTACGATGAGAAATGTTGTTCTTAAAATTTTAAAAAGTTCTGGATTAAATCTTGGAGAATTTTATTTAGCATATGTACCGGAAAGAATCCTACCAGGAAATGCATTATACGAAATTGAACATAATTCCAGAATAATAGGAGTAGCTGATGAAGAAAGCGGAATCGTTACAAAAAAATTCTATTCAACATTTGTAAAAGGTAAGTTGTATTTGACAAGTTTCGAGATTGCAGAAATGGTTAAACTTGTCGAAAATACATATCGTTACGTTAACATCGCTTTATCAAACGAGATTGCAATTCTATGCAAGAAACTTGGTTTAAATTCAAAAGAGGTTATAGAGCTCGCGAATACACATCCAAGAGTTAATCTCTTAAATCCTGGGCCCGGAGTAGGAGGGGAATGTTTACCAAAAGATACAAGATTCTTACTTAAAGTATTTGAGGAAATGGGTATTGAATCCAAAATTATAAAGGCATCAATAATGATAAACGAATCCATGCCTGAATATATTGCTGAATTAATCATAAATTCAGTTCCCAAAGGAAAGATTTCCATCCTTGGATTAGCATATAAAGGAAATGTTGCTGATATAAGGAATTCTCCTTCCTTAAAAGTTATACGTAAAATAAAAGATCATTACAACATATACGTACATGATCCTTATATAAAAATCAACTGTAACGGAATTAAAGTATCCGATAATTTGGAAGAAGTTTTAAAAGATAGTAATGCGATAGTTATTTTAACAGATCATGATATATATAGATATATCGATTTAAATAAGATATCAAAACTCATGAAGAATAAAATAATCATAGATACGAGAAATATCATAAATAAAAAACTTGCAGAAAGTTATGGTTTTAAAGTGTTATCCGTATAATTAACAGGGATTTTCTTTTCTTTCTAATGAACAAAAAGTTTTAAACATCATAAAATATATAATAATATTTTAATTCTTTTATTTCTATTCTTAATCCGTTCTATAATTCTTCGATCCAAATCTTTTGCTGCTTTGTTTGAATTTATTGCCAACGTTCTTTTATCGATATAATTGCTTTTTCTAACAACAATATCTCTATTATCAGATAGGATTAATTTTTTAGAACCATGTGCAATAACATGTTCCGTAATGTTATCTACTTTTATAATTATCTTTAGAATTGTTTCATCGTTTTTCAATTCGTTTTTAAAATCTTCATCTAATTCAGATAGCGATTTGTTACATCTTACTCCTATTATACAATCAGCTCGTATTGAGATTTCTTCATCTTTCGTTATTTCAAATGTTGTTCTATGTTTAGCTGTTATGTTCTCATGCCCATACGCTATGATCTCTTCCTTCATTTATGAGTTTTTTCTTCCTTTCTCTTATATGTTTCCTCAAATTTTATCTCTTTAATCTCTTTTAAATATTTAAAGACGTTATCTACAAATCTTGATTTTTCTGCTTGTATTAATGATAAGTTTTTAACATTTTCAGGAAGCTTAATCAATATCTTATCGTTTTCCACTTTTATATTAACTTTATTCAGATCTAAACTCGTTATACTCATCTCAAAAAGAAACGATATCTTTTCCTCCAATGTTTTAGCAATGCTTTCAACCTTAACTTCATATTCAACAACTTTTCCAGCAAGTTCTGGATTGAAATCAACTTTAACTCTTCCTCCATCAACACTGATAATTTTTCCTACTACACCGTTAATTTCAACAATAAGGCCAGGAAGGGGAGTGATTCCTTGTTTTTTAAATTGTTTCATTGGAAATATTTTTATCAAACGATCATCTCTCTTACCAAAAGCTTTTTCTGGTGGTATTTCAACTCTTTTAGTTTCTCCAACTTTCATTCCAATAATTGCTTCTTCAAGTCCTTTGATAACATGTCCCTCACCAACAATTATGTTAATTGGTTTGTATTTATAACCTTCTTTATAAATCCCATGCTTTTTTGCTACGTCCTCATATGTTGTGTCGAAAACTCTTCCATCTTTGATTTTTCCTGTAAAACTTATTTTTACGAAATCTCCAACCTTTACTTCTTCAGACATAATAAATAAAAAATAATTGTTCTGTTGCAAGTTTAAACAATGGTAATAAAAAGCAAAATATGTATAGCACCTTTCTTACTCTAAATGATAAAAGTTCCAGTAGAATTAGATAATAAACTTAGAGAAAATAATTTTATTCTTATAGAATAATCCACTTTAGCAGTGGTTCATCCCTATAAAGAAATAAACCTAAGTTTTCTTTCATTTTTGTGTACTTTCCGCAGAAGAGATTAGTTTTTGACAAATATTTCTCTTTAACTGAAACTTTTGTGAAACATTCTAAGATCATTACGAAAGACTATAGATTCAACTAAAATTAAATTTAACCATTACTACTTTGATCATTATTTTGCTACCTTTTTTTGCATATTTATTTACTGTGTAACTATGGATCACAAAATTGATTTGAACTCGTTGTATAGATTCTTAACATCATTTTTCCTAGCTAAATTTGTTTTCAAAGAATACCATTGCAAGCAATTAACATTTAGATAGAAAAATGTAGAAAAAAATCCTAAAGATTTTAAAAATTTAAAATTTCTTAAATATTAAAAATTATATAAAAATATTAGATAAAGAAATCAATAACAACTCAATCCCCAATATGGGTATATAACTAGAGACCTAATGGGACAGGTGCTACATTATGAAAATTTTAAATTTTGAAAAATTTTATTTATCGATGAAGAAGTAACCTCCTGCTCCAATGACGGTATCGTAACCATCAGGAGCGGGAGATTATTCCTCATATCTCGTAAGGCCACTCATGTGGTAGCGGTCAATGTAGCTCCCAATGAGCCACTGATAAACATGAGGTGGCTGAGGAAGAAGCCCGTGCACGTATCCAAAATCCTTAAAATCCCTAAAATTTAGTGCACGGGCAACCATCAATAATTTACTCCCCAATGAAAGGGGGCTGATGTCAATGAAGCCTAAAAGACTAGTGAAAAATTTTTACCAGGCCTGAATCCCTATTTTCTTATGTAATTATGAAGATAAAATTGTTTATCCTTTTTCAAATATATGAATAACTGATGTTGAGCCACTTCCTCCTATATTATGAGTTAAACCATAATCCGCATCCACTTGATTATAAGCTTTACCTCTCAACTGTAAAACAATTTCAACTGCCTGTGCTACACCTGTAGCTCCAACCGGATGTCCTTTAGCTTTCAAACCTCCACTTGGATTTATTGGGATTTTACCACCAATCCACGTTTCACCTTCTTCTACTGCTTTACCACCTTTACCTATTTGAACAAAACCTAATGCTTCAATTGCAAGAATTTCTCCTATTGTAAATGCATCGTGAACCTCAGCTACTTGTATGTCTTTTGGTTCTAGTCTTGCCATCTTGTAAGCTTGTTTAGCAGCATATAATGTTGCTTCTTGAATAACTAAACTTCTTCTGTCAGATAGATTTATACTTGAAGATGCTTGAGCTGAAGCAATTATATATACTGGACTATCCGTATATTCCTTAGCAATTTCCTCATCCGCTAATATTATACATGCTGCTCCATCACTTATTGGTGAACAATCCAATAATCTTAAAGGATCAGCAACTAATGGTGATCGTAGAACATCTTCAACAGTTATTTCTTTTCTAAATTGAGCTAAAGGATTTTTTGTTGCATGTTTATGATTCTTAACAGCAACCAATGCTAATTGCTCTCTTGTTGTTCCAAACTCATACATATGTCTTCTTGCTATTAATGCATATAGTCCAGGAAACGTCAACCCTATAAATGCTTCCCATTCCTGGTCAGCTGCTGTTGCTAAGATTTCTGTTGTTTTTTCAGTAACAACATCGGTCATTTTTTCAACACCAGCAACAGCAACGATTTTATGCATTCCAGATAATATTGCCATAACTCCTTGTCTTAATGCAACACCTCCAGATGCGCAAGCATTTTCAACTCTAACTGCTGGTATTGGAGTTAAACCTGCATGATCAACTATAAGACTAGCTATATGTTCTTGATCAATGAATCTACCTGCAGACATATTTCCTATATACAACGCCTCTATATCCTTCCCTTCTATTCCAGCATCTTCTATTGCTTTAATACCAGCTTCTAAGAAGAGGTCACTAAAGCTTTTATCCCATAATTCTCCGAATTTTGTTATACCAACTCCTAGTACTGCAACTCTTTTTTTCACATTTACCACCTCAACTTATTTCTAAACTTTGCATATATCGAATAATCTATATATCTTTTATTGTTTATGTAAAAATCAACAGTTCTATTGTTATTTCTTTTCTTTGTTATACAATCTTTGACAACAAAACTAAACGCATCACTTCCAGCTCCAGATCCATATGAAACGAGTAAAATCCTTTCTCCTGGATTTGCTTTATCCAATACTCTACAGAAACCTATTAGACTTGATGCCGAGTACGTATTACCAATCTTATCTACTACGAATCCATGCTTAAGCTGTTCTTTATTAAAACCAAGCATCTTTGCTACTCTTATTGGAAATTTTCCGTTGGGTTGATGAAAGACTACATGATTAAAGTCCTTTGGCTTTAAGTTAAGTTTTTCCATCAAACCTTTAGCAGCGTTGTATATATGTTTAAAATATGCAGGCTCTCCTGTAAATCTACCTCCATGTTTTGGATAATCTTGCTTTGCTCTTCTCCAAAAATCTGGAGTATCTGTTGTATATGAAAATGTTCCTTCCAATTCTGCAATAACCTCATTTCTTCCTATAATAAAAGCAGCTGCTCCACTTGCAGCTGTATATTCTAAAGGATCTCCAGGTGATGATTGAGCAGTATCACTACCTACTGCTAAACCGTATTTTATCATATTGGATTTAACTAAACCAAAACATATTTGCATTGCAGCAGTTCCTGCTTTGCATGCGAATTCTAAATCAACTAGCATAACATCTGGCGTAGCTCCAATAGCTTCTGCAACTATAGTTCCACTTGGTTTAACTGCATATGGATGAGATTCCGATCCTATAAATATTGCTTGAATATCTTTTGGATTAATTTTTGCCATTTTTAACGCGTTTCTACTTGCTTCTACTGCTAATGTAACAACATCCTCATCAAGAGATGCGACAGCTTTTTCTGATATTAATAAACTAGATCGTATTTTGACAGAATCTTGCCCCCATATTCTAGCGATTTCTTCAACTTTAATTCTATAGAGAGGAATATAGACACCATATGCAACTATACCAACCATTATAGACACCTTAATTTTTCTTTAAGTTTATTCACATCATCACACTTAGCAACAGAAATTGCATCAATTTTAGCAAGTTCGATTCCAAATTCATCAATATTACCGCATATAACAATTAAAGAAGGTTTTATAGGAGAAATGCGTACAGCAATAAAAGGACTGCGACCAAACTTAACGTTTGTAAAAATTAGAGCTCTATCAGAAGTTAAACCAAATATTTTTAAGAAATCTTCATAACTATATTCTTTTATAACTTTTAAACTATCTAATAGAGTATATCCATATATCTTTCTATCATTTCCTTTTAATATTAATTCTAATTCCAGTTTTTTACAGAAATCTTCTATATCATAAGGAAATGCAAACTCTTTAATCTCGATGAAATCTTTTCTCTTTATAGTTTTTACGTTAAGATATTTTTTCAGTACTCTAAAATTATTTTTTTTATCAAGTTTTATTAACGCATTTACGAACCTTTTGATAAACATTGCTCCAGGATTTTTTCGTCTACATCTTTCATAATCGGATAGAACACTTGGGGATACCTTTAAAAGCTTTGATAATTCAAGTTTAGAAACGTTAAAGATCTCACGCCATTTTTTCAAGGTTAAACATGGATTTTCAGAGAGAACAATTTCACCGGCAATTCTCTCTTTAAACTCCTTAATAATATCGTCTATGTTATCACTTTCCAATGTCTGCATATAAAAATTCATCAATTTTTAAAATTTAAATCGACAAAAATCTAAATCAGTAATGGTTATATATTAAGATCTATATAATCTTTTAAACATTTACCTGGAGGAACCATTGGTAAAATGTTATACTCAGGATCTATAATGAAGTCAATTACAACCGGTTTTTTTTCTTTAAAAGCTTCTATAAACGCTTCTTTTATCTCACTCGGTCTTTCTACTCTAATACCTTTAGCTCCAAAACCTTCTGCAATTTTAACGAAATCCGTTGTTTTCCCAAGATATACAGCTGAATATCTTCTGTTATAAAATAATTCCTGCCATTGTCTTACCATTCCTAGATAATTGTTATTCATAATAGCTACTATTACATTGATACCATATTCAACACACGTTGCTAATTGTTGCATCGTCATTAAGAAACTACCATCTCCAGCAATATCTATTACATTCACATCCGGTTTTGCAACTTTAGCTCCTATTGCTGCAGGAAAACCGAAACCCATTGTTCCTAGACCACCACTCGTTATAAAAGTTCTAGGCTTCCTTCTGGTAATAAAGTGTGCTGCAATCATTTGACATTGTCCTACTTCTGTTGTTATTATATCATCATCACTAATTACTTCTTGAAGTTCTTTCATGATTCTTGGTGGTTTTAATGGTATATCATCATAATCCATTTTTACAGGATATTCCTTTTTCAATTCCTGAACTCTCTTATACCATTCGGTGTTCTCTTTTTTTCTATATTGTTTAAGAATATCTATTAAAATCCTTAAAGATTTTTTAGCATCTCCAATGATTCCCAGATAAGGCTCTACGTTCTTTCCAATTTCTGATGCATCGATATCTATATGAATTATCTTAGCTTGAGGTGCAAAACATTGAATGTTTCCTGTACTTCTATCTGAAAATCTAGTACCTATAGCTATTAGAAGATCACATTCATATGTTATATGATTTGCTGCTTTTCTGCCATGCATCCCTATCATTCCTAAAGATAATGGATGATCCTCTGGAAATGCTCCTTTTCCCATTAATGTTGTAACTACAGGTATTAACATCATTTCCGACAATTTTAAAACTTCATTGGATGCGTTAGATAAGATGACCCCTCCTCCTATAAGAAGTAATGGTCTCTCAGCATTAACTATAAGCTTTGCTGCTTCTTTCAGTTTTTCTAGACTTGGTTCTGGTATTTTTTTCAAACCTCGTATTTTTATATCTTCTGGAAATTCTACTTCCGCATCCTTCTCCTGAACATCTTTTGGAATATCTATAAGAACAGGGCCTGGTCTTCCATGGGTTGCAATTTTAAACGCCATCTTAATTATTTTAGGTATGTCTTTTGTATCCCTTATTTGAAAGTTATACTTTGTTATAGGCATGGTTATTCCAACAATATCCGTTTCTTGAAATGCATCCCTTCCTATCATAAGTGTTGGAACTTGTCCGGTTAGTGCAATTATTGGAATTGAATCCATGTAAGCATTAGCTATACCTGTTGTTAAATTGGAAGCACCAGGGCCAGAAGTTGCAGCACATACACCAACTTTACCAGAAGCTCTAGCATATCCATCAGCTGCATGAGCAGCACCTTGCTCATGTCTCATTAGTATGTGTTTAATATCTGAATCGTATAAGGAATCATAAAACGGTAACATTGCACCACCGGGAATTCCAAAGATTACTTCCACTTTTTCTCTTCTTAAAGCTTCAACTAGAATTTCTGAACCTTTCATATTATTTTTCATAAATTTATAATTTTAACAATACCTTTATTATGTTCTTTTTAAAAAATTATTTTAGAATTCATTTCGTTCGTATTTCTTAAGTAGATAATTGATTAATCCAGGAGTTATTATGGGTTTTCCTTGAAATACTACATAACCGTAAGGTAATACTATACTTTCTATCTCGTTTATCTTAATCTCAACTTCATTTGATATTTGAATCTCATCCAAGTTAAGACCCATATAGATAAGCTTAGCAACTAAAGCTGCGGTATCTATAGTTAATTGAACCTTACCAAGATTTCTTACAATTGCTTTTTTCGTT
>JALTZH010000100.1 GCA_027051265.1 archaeon
TATACAGAAAGGCAAAATTCTACGAAAAAATTACCGGTAAAAAGCCTGATGAAATCATAGCCTCATCTCCCTATATTGACGAGCCCGCCAAAAAAGCCTGCGAAAAGCTCGGAATCAGAATTTATACCGTTTAAAAATATAATTTTTATTAATATATGATAAAAAATCTAAATAAAAACAAAAACCTCAGAGTAAATTCCGATTGAAATTTACTTTCGTAACTACATAGGAGTTAAATAAATATTGATAATTATTGTTAGTAATATTACATTCTGCTGAGTATATAATTTTATTATGAATTTAAAAAAATGAGAAAAAACTGACAAATATTTAAAATATGTAAAATTGACTATAAAGATCGATAATGCATTGTTTTATGTTTAATATGCTTAATAATCTTATTTATGTGGAGGATAAAACCAGTCCCATGGTTTGTTACATCTTGGATCATCCTTTTTACCGTTAATAGATTTAGGAACAATTGTCGGATCGTTCCATGGTCTTCTTATTTCATCAGGATTTTTATAATCGTATAATTTATTAACAAAATATATAATAATTGCAGGCTCTATACCTAATGCTTTAAATCCATGCCAATAATGTCCCGGAATTCTTACCATATGAGGATTTTCTCCCGTTAAAATTATTTCCGTTAACTCTTGCGTCTTATCATCGTATGCACATAACTTAATCGAACCTTTTATACAAATGAAGTAATCAACCTGTCCTCTTTCATGTTTATGCCACGCTCTAACAATATTCGGATAGGTTATGGATAAATTGGCCTGAAGAATTTCATCCTTGATTATATCGTTCCAATCTTTTCGCATGATTTCCACAAAGAATCCTCTTTCATCAATATACTTTTTTAAAGGTTTTATAACTATTCCGGGGAGCATGTTTCATGCCTCCATTTCTTTCCTTAATTCTCTTAAAGCTTTCTTTAAATCATAAGGTTTTTCCTTTAGTAAATTTCTTGCCTTTGAAGTATCGAGAGATGAATCTCTTGGTCTTCTTGCAATCCATTTAATCTCATCCATTTTTGCAGGGGTTATTAGGTTGGGGTTAAGATTGAATTCCTTAGCAATTTCCAGAGAAAATTCATATCTTGAAATTCTTGTTGCTCCAGCTAAATGAATTATACCTCTTAATTTCCTATCAATACATTCCAATATCATCCTTGCGAGATTCGTATTAAAGGTTGGTGTTATATATTGATCGGTTATTATTTTTATTTTTTCGTTGTTACTTAACTTGTTTATAATCCATAAGGCAAAGTTCGTTTTACCACTTGCAGGTTTTGCTCCGTAAATTACACAAGTACGAACAATACAAAAATCGTTACAGTATTTTTCTCCTAATAATTTTGTATAACCATAATAATTGATAGGATTCGTTTCATCTTCTTCTTTATACATACCTTTAGTTCCATCGAAAACATAATCCGTCGATATATAAATCATGTAAGAATTCATTTTCCTAGCAATTTCCGCAATAATTTTCGTTCCCTCAACGTTTATCTTATATGCCAATTCTCTCTCAATCTCACACTTATCAACATCGGTTAACGCTGCGGTATGAATTATTATATCCGGCTTTATTTCGTTTAAAACATTTATTATACTCTTCGGATTTGATAAATCGTATTTTACAGGATCTCCATATTCCGGCTTGTTTTTGTTATATCCTGAATAAACATTATAACCTTCTTCCAAAGATATCTCGGCAATTTTACTTCCTAAGAGACCACTACCACCAGTTATAAATATTTTCATCTTACCACCTCAACTTCCATGGAGTAGGATGAAGAATTTTATCATCTATTATTGATTTCCACCACCATTTATTATTTAAGTACCAATTAATTGTCATCTTAATCCCATCCTCAAAGGAATACTTTGGCTTCCATCCCAATTCTTTTCTGATTTTTGTCGAATCCAAACTATATCTTAAATCATGACCAGGCCTATCTTCAACGAATTCTATCAAACTTTCATCCTTGTTCATCAATCTAAGAATGGTTTTTACGACTTCTAGATTAGTTTTCTCCTCGTTACTCGATATGTTATAAATCTCTCCCTTTTCTCCCTTTTTTATTATCAAATCTATTGCTTCGCAATGATCCAATACATATATCCAATCTCTTATGTTTTTTCCCGTACCATAAACCGGAACTTTTAGGTTCATCGAAGCCCTTATAATGGTTTTTGGAATTAATTTTTCAGGAAATTGAAACGGTCCATAATTATTCGTACATCTTGTTATAATCGCATCTATATTATATGTTCTAACATATGCTAATACAAACATATCCGCCGCAGCTTTACTTGCCGAATACGGAGAAGAGGGTTTAAGTCTATCTTCTTCCTTAAATGATCCTTTTAAAATATCACCATAAACTTCGTCCGTTGAAATTTGTATAAATCTAATATTTGGATTGTATTTTCTTATAGCTTCAAGTATTGTAAAAACACCAATAACGTTGCTCTTCAAAAACGAATGTGGATTTGAAATGCTCCTATCAACATGTGTTTCTGCAGCGAAGTTTACTAATATATCTACATCTTTAACAATTTTTTTCATCAAATCGTAATCCGAAATATCTCCCTTTATAAAAGTATATCTATCATCTTTCTCATACTCTTTCAAATTTTTAGGATTAGAACCATATTTCATAGCATCCAAATTTATAATTTCTACGTCAGAGTATTTTTCCAAAATATAACGAATAAAATTGCTTCCTATAAATCCAAGACCTCCAGTTACCAAAATTTTACTCATAGTATAATTTTTGAATTATCTCCAACAACAAATCTATATCCTTTTGGTTTAGAATTTTCTTCAACAATCTCAACATTTCTACCTATTAAACTTTCCACAATTCTTCCAGAATTTTTTATAACACTATAATCCATTATAACGGAATCTTCTATTTCCGTTTCTTCTATCATACAATTATTTCCTATTGAAGTATATGGTCCTATATATGAGTTAATGATCTTTGTATTTCTTCCTATAACACATGGGCCTTTAATTGTTGAATTTTTTATCAAAGATCCTTCCTCTATAATAACTCTACCAATAACTCTTGAATTTTCCAGTCTTCCCAAATTTTTTGTGATTATATCATCTAAAACTAATCTGTTTGCTTCAAGAATATCCTCAGGTCTACCAGTATCTTTCCACCATCCAGTTACAATTGAAGCTTCAACCCTGTAACCATTATCTATTAACCATTGAATTGCATCGGTAATTTCAAGTTCATTCCTCCATGAAGGTTTTATATGCTTACATGCCTCTATTATAATTGGCTTAAAGAAGTAAACACCAACCAATGCATAATTTGATGGCGGAACCCTTGGCTTTTCAATCAATCTCTTAACCTTACCACTTTCATCAAGTTCTGCAACACCAAATCTTTGCGGCTCCTCAACCTGAGTTAAAAGAATTAGTGCATCAGGGCTTAATTCCTTAAATCTTTTCGTATGCTCTACAATTCCATCCTTTAATATATTATCACCAAGATACATTACGAACTCATCATCGTCCAAAAAATCTTCAGATACTAATATTGCATGTGCCAATCCTAGAGGTTCTCCTTGATAAATAAATTCTATATTCGCTTCCCAATCAACTGATCGAACAGTTTCAATAACCTGTTCTTTATTTGGACCTACAACAATACCTATATCTTTTATACCTGCTTCTATAACATCTTCTATTGCATAAAATAAAACGGGTTTATTTGCAACAGGTATTAATTGCTTTTGTTGTGAATATGTTAAAGGTCTTAATCTTGTTCCATAACCTCCTGATAAT
>JALTZH010000101.1 GCA_027051265.1 archaeon
CGATACTAATAGAAGATTCAGCGAGATTGATAAGAAGATTGATGACCTAAAAAATTATGTCGATAAGAGGTTTGAGCATGTTTATGAAGAAATAAGAGAGCTTAGAAGTTATGTCGAAAAAAGGTTCGAGCAGGTTGATAAGAGATTCGAGAGCATTGAGGAAGAAGTAAAATTTTTGAGAAGAGAAATCTCTTCAATAAAAAGCGATATAATAAATCTCCTGAAGGAAAAAATTTGAGCAAAAGTTTCGTTTTTCTAATACTATAATTTAAAACTTTCAAAGAACATATTTTAATTGATAAAGATAAAATTTAATCATTAAATTATGGTTACAAAAAAAGTTAAGGATTATATGAGAAAAGAATATCTAACAGTTGATTGTAACTCAACACTACAAGATGTCTTAAACAAGATGGTTGAAAACAATACAAACTTTGCCGTAGTTAAGAAGGGAAACGTTATCTGTGGTATAATAACCGACAAGGAAATATTTTCAGCAATTGCATCAAAACAAGACCTAGAGAAAATAAAAGCTGAGGAATTTATGAACGCATGTCAGTTGGTTGGAATAAACCCTTGCGCACAAGTTTCTGAGGAAGATAGTATTGAAGATGCAATAAAGGTGATGCTACTCAATGGTGTTGATACGTTACTCGTATATGGTTCTTTTGGTTTATCTGGAATAATATCGTCAAGAGATATATTGAGAGCGTTCAAAAAATAGTAATCTTTTCATTTTTTTAATCTTCTTAAAATTTCATCAAAATTTCTTGATTCGATTTTAACGTTAAAGAATTGTTTTAGTTTTAAAGTTTTAGGTATATCATATCCATATTTCAAAATTCTTTCGTTAAAGATTTCATCGGGATCGCCAACTAATACTACTTTTCCATCCATTAGAAGAACAACCTCTTCAGCAAATTCGTAAGCGAATTCGATATCATGCGTTGTTACAATTAAATACGTATCTTTTAGCTCGTGTAAAATGTCGAGAAATTCCAATCTGGAAGGATAATCCAATCCTGATAGAGGTTCATCTAGTAATAAAACTTTTGGTTTTAATGCTAAAGCGCTTGCAAGACATACTTTTTTTTTCTCACCAAAACTTAAATTATGAGTTAATCTATTTCCATCGAGCTTAAACTTCTTCATTATATCTTTAACGTTATCCTCGAAATTTTTTATGTTCATGTTAATCAATCCGAAAGAAATTTCTTGATAAACTGTAGGCATAACTATTTGATCATCGGGATTTTGAAAAACAATCGAAACCTTTTTTCTTAAACTGAGTAACGATTTTTTATCGTACTTAAGTCTATTACCTTCAAATTCTATATAACCCGTTTGTGGCTTATATAACCCGATCATGCAAAACAGTAGCGTTGTCTTACCTGAACCATTATGACCTAGGATTACGGTTCTCCTTTTGTTTATCGTGAGATTTATACCTTTGAGAGCATTCGTTCCATCGGGATATGTGTAATGTAAGTTAATGATTCTATAAATCATATTAAAATTCTAGAAGCTTAAGTATTAAGGTAATTATAGGTATTAAGAATAGAGAAAAATCTTTTCGATGAATAATAACCGGAACTTCTGGAAGTTTTCCAGTATAATATCTTGAATTAAGCGCAAGTATATACGTTCTGGTCTTGTTAATACTTCTAATAAGTAATAGGAAGATAAGATATGTCAACGATAATAAAGATCGTTTTATATTTGAGTATCCGTTTCTTAGTTCTTGAGAAATTCTTATCCTATATATTTCCTCCAATAATACAGAAATTATTCTATAAGATATTACTAAGATTTCAAGCAAGAACGTTGGAAATCTCATCTTTTTAAGAACGGTATAAATTTCAGATATCGTTATGGATGTAATGAAGAAAGACATCAATGCAAATGATGTTATCGTTCTTATTAAAATTTCCAGCATATATTCTAATCCATAGGCAATTACTAATATAACGGAGGAGAGTGTTATGAAAATTACTGGGACAGATAATATCTTTAAATATATTCTCAGCGATATCCCAGAAAATCTTACAGCGAGTAATATTAAAACGAGTAATATTATTCTTTCAACAGTATCTATAACCCATATCACTATAAATGTTATTAGGAAGAATACCACTTTGATATACGTTGATTTTATCTTGCACTGTTCTGCAATTACATCAATTTTTGGAATCATTTTCTTCTGCTATATTTTCCTATTATATATCCTAAAATAAACGCACCTATAGCAGCTTGTAATGTAAAGAAGAATGTCATCAACTCATTGCTTGGATAAAATACGCTGGAAAACCATGGTTGATAATCTGGAGATATTTCCTTTATCAACTCCCTTAACTTCTCATCGGTACCTTCCCATTCGGATAATATATTTAAGAATTCACGTATCATGTTTTACAACCTCCTTAATAAAATTAGGTATTATAAATTTTCTGAATAGGATTAAAGCCAAAAATGCTTCCATAATAGCGATTGGGATTTGAGTTATTGAAAATATAGCAAAAAACATCATGAAACTTTTCATCATATTCTCACCTGGAAATGCAAGCGCTAGTTGAAAAGATGTAGCTGCGTAGGTTAAATAATCTGCAAAAAAAACACCTACAAATACAGCGAGATTTAGATTCTTCCGTACGAGTAACCTATACATTACGTAACCAAAAAACGGTCCAACTATACCCATTGAAAAAACATTTGCACCAAGTGTAGATAAACCACCATGCGCAAGCAGGATTGCTTGATAAAACAACACCATGCTAGAAATAAACGGAACGATGGTTGGTCCTAATAAAATCGCTGCGAGTCCAGTTCCAGTTGGATGACTTGAGGAACCAGTAACGCTAGGCATTTTCAACGAAGATAATACGAAGACAAATGCAATTGAAGTTGCTAACAATATTTTATAATTTTCATCTCTCTTGAGATTTTTGTATGCTTTGTATATTCCTAAAAAAACAATTGGCATCGATATTATATACCAGAAAATTGCATGCTCTAATGGAAGAAAACCTTCGGCAATATGCATATAAATTATGAAAAAATTTTGTTAACAATAAAGTTAACATAAAATTATGAGAAAGGTTTATTTTATAGGATTTGGTCCTGGGGATATTGAGTTACTAACTTTAAAGGCTTATCGTATCTTAAAGAGTTCTGATGTTATAATATATCCCGGTTCTATAATAGAAGAAGAGTTACTTAAGGAGTTTAATTCTATAAAAATAAATAGTCATGGAAAAAGATTAGAAGAAATTGTTAACATCATATATGATTACGTAACCAAAGGATTAACTGTTTCAAGAATAGTCTCCGGTGATCCATGTTTCTTTTCATCAATTCTCGAGCAAATTATATTGCTTGAACAAAAAGGTGTAGAGGTTGAAATAATTCCCGGAATCTCTTCGTTTTCAGCTAGTGCATCCGTAATTAAAACTGAATTAACAAACCCTAGAATACCAGGTGTTGCAATATTAAGAGTTAAAGGAAAAACTCTTGAAAGAGATTATTTGGAAGAAATTGCTGCAACGAATTTAACAATAGTTCTATTATTAAGCGTACATAAAATTGAGGAGATATGCAAGAGAGTAATGAAATATAGAAAAAAAGATACACCAGTTGTTGTTGTTTACAAAGCAACTAGAAAGGATCAAAGAATATTAACAGGTACATTGCGGGATATTTCAGAGAAAGTAAAACGTGAAAACATATCAAAAACAGCCGTAATTATTATAGGAGATGTTCTACGTAAAGAATTTATAAGATCAAAGTTATATTCTTCATTAGATTAAAC
>JALTZH010000102.1 GCA_027051265.1 archaeon
TTGATAAGGAAGCATGTATAGGATGTAAACAATGCATGCAAGCATGTCCATTTGGTGCAATTCAATTTGATTCCAGATTTGGTAAAGTTACGAAGTGTAACTATTGTATGCATAGAATAGATAAAGGTTTAACACCTGCATGCGTAACAAAATGTCCTGGTGTAGCTATGATCTTTGGAAATCCAGAAGATGTAACAACATATATAAGAGATAAGAGAGCAAGACAGGTAGTATCAGAGTATTTTGGAGGAAGAGATTTTGATTTACTTTCCGGACCAGCATATGTATGGCCAGAAAAACAGTTATTACTACCAAGAATTGAATTAAGACCAGGAGCTTTAATGGAAAAACCAGGACCTGCAAAACCTGTTTATAAGAAGAAGGAATAATTTTATTTTTTTATTTATATTTTATAAAATAATATTATGACTGGAAAAAAAAGTAAAAAAAAGGAATTTAAATTTATACCTGAAGATTTGAGAAAAATAATGATAAAACCCTCAAACGATTGGAAATTTGCGACAACAATGTTAAGAGAGATTCAAGCCTTAAGAATTGGTGCATCTTATTTTGATGCTTTTTTTGAGAAAACAGTTCCAAATACTAAGGAGTTTGAGCAATTTATAAAGGAAATAACAAAAAATTTATTAACTTCACCAGCTTATGTTTTTCCTGAAAAAAAAGAATTATTGAAGCATATAAGAAAGGAGGAGTATCTTAAACCATAGGAGGTAGAGATTTGATAAGACCAGATAAGATTTTAATGGTAATAAACTTGGAAAACTGTTTTGGATGTTTTGCATGCGAGACTGCATGTAAGTTGGAAAAAAATCTTCCTGAAAATATAAGACTTCTGAGAGTAATGCAATTCGGACCTTATTCGTTTAAAACTAAAGAGAAAGTAAAAGTAAAAGAGAATGGAAAGATCGTGGAAAAAGAAATAGAAAGAGAAAAAGTAGTAGGATTATATGTACCTAGACCCTGTTTTCACTGTGAAATAGCCCCATGTATTGAATCATGTCCAGTAGATGCTATAAAAAGAGATACAAATCTTGGAATCGTTTATATAGATGAGAATTTATGCGTTGGATGTAAACAATGTTTAAATTCATGTCCATATGGAACGATACAATTCGATACAGAAAAAAAGAAGGCAGTTAAGTGCGATTTCTGTTACAATAGAATTAAATATTTAAAAGAGTATTCTAAAGAAGATATAAAAAAAATATATAAACATGTTTTTGAAAAGGGTGGAAGATTGTTAGGAGTTGAACATGATAAGTCTGGTGACTTTATGTTTGAAGAAATTAAAGCAGAAGATTCGAAACATGGTATGCTGAAAATAAAGACGAAAGAAATTGATGAAATGAAAATCGAAGGATTATGGACAGCATGTGCAACAAAATGTCCAGCAAATGCAATAAAAATAGGTAGATTCAAAGATTTGAGAGAATATTTAAACAAGTATAAAGGTAGGATTAAAAGAGAATGGTCAA
The DNA here is from genome assembly GCA_027051265.1 of archaeon. Lineage (GTDB taxonomy): Archaea > Hydrothermarchaeota > Hydrothermarchaeia > JALTZZ01 > JALUTC01 > JALUTC01. The sequence continues at coordinate 1,497 of JALTZH010000102.1, forward strand.
TCATATATATCTTTCCGCCTAAAGTTTAATTTACTTTTTATTATTTTTATTTATTTATGTTAAAGAAAGAAATCAAAGATGGTATTATTCAAAATATATTAAATAATGAATATGTAAAATGGTATAGAAATCCTGATGATGTAAAAAGGTGGGAAAAAAATTATTCCAGATATCCCTACATTTTATGGTTACGTATAATGTTAATAAAAGATAAGAAAGATTGGAAGAAATTTATACAAAATTACTTACCGAACCTAAATTTTAATAGTGTAGAAATAAACGATGAGCGTGAATTTTTAGAAATAGAAAATAACAGAAGAGTTCTGTATTATTACTTAGCAAGATGTTTAACGGAACCAAGTGAGCCTCTATGTAAAGAGATATATGATAATACGTTTATAAAAATATTGGAGAGAAATATCTTCTTTGAAGATCCTAGATTAAAAGATTTCTATGATATATATCAAAAATTTCATGAGACAATTGAAAAATATAGTTTTAAAAAATTTGTCAATGAAATGAAAGGAGAACACTACTTAATCTTCTATGATTCTTTCTTTCCATTCATTGCTCCATACGAATCGATATATAGAAGTGAGAAACAGATAATGGGAGATTATACTATGAAAGTTAAAGATTATTATAATAACGCTGGCTTTAATTTACACAAGATATATATATACGAGCATGAACCTTGTTTCGATCCGTATGATGAAGCTAAAATAGAAATAGAGTTCATGTATAAATTAATCGAAAAAGAACTGGAATATCTTGCTAAAGGAGATATTAGGATGGCATTGTATTACCTAAATCTTCAGAAAGAATTTATTTCAAACCATCTAATAGCATGGATTCCATTATTCTGTAAAGATTTAACGAACTATGAGTTCAAAGCAAATTTAGGTAGAAAATATTTCGAAGATAAATATGATCATTATCTGAAGAACGTAACTGAAGCTGATTTTTATAGAGCGATTGGACATCTGTTAAACATTTTAATAGAACATGATATTTCTCAAATATACTATAATGTAGATGTTATTAAAAATCTGGATGAAAATAAATTGCAGAAATATCTTAAATATAAACCATTGACAACCGCTGGAGAATTTTTCTCTTTAATTGAGAAAAAATGAAGGTGTTCATATTTTTTAAAGAAAGACAAGATATCATCGAATATTTAAAAAGAATTGTTAAGGAATTGTTATCCGATGGATATGAGATATATATGGATTCGAGATACAACTTTTTACCAGAAAATGAATTCAAATACCATATATTAGACGTTAATAGTTTTAAAGGTATCGTTATAGTTTTGGGTGGAGATGGCACGATACTTAAAGCTGCTAAGAAAGTAAACCCTTACTCGTTAATTTTGGGTGTAAATTTTGGAGTAAGAGGATTTCTAACAGAAATTAATCCAAAAGATTTGAGAAAAAGTCTTGAACAAATAAAACGTGGAGAATTTTTAATAGATGAAAGAATAAAACTCGAAGTTAAATATCGAAACAAGACGTTTGAATGTCTGAACGAGGTTGCACTAATAACTTCCAGACCTGCCAAGTTATGTATCTTTAAGATATACCTAAACGAGATATTCATCGATGAGGTACAAGCGGATGGGATATTGGTAGCAACGCCAACAGGATCAACGGCATATTCTCTCTCTGCAGGAGGGCCTATAATAGATCCGAGAGCTAAAGTTTTTATAATAAACTATATATGTCCTTTTAGATTATCAATAAGACCAATAATTTATCCTCATGACTTGTATGCTAAGATTGAATTTACTAAGAACAATGAGGTTGAGAACGTATATCTTACAGTTGATGGTGAAATTTTAGGAACGATTAAACAAGGAGAAGCCATTAAAATAAAAAAATCTGAAAGAACAGTTAAATTTATTAGGTTTGGAAAAGATTATTATAAAAAGGTTAGAGAACTGTTGATATGAACTCAAACATATACATTGTTGATTCAGGATTTTTTATAGAATATTCGGGATCGGAACTTATGTTTGAAGTATATACTACGAATTATGTCGAGAGAGAAGTTAAAAGTCATATAGCAAAGATGAGATTTGAATATTTGAAGAATATTAAACGATTGAAAGTTATAACGATGAGTGAAAAGGAAGTACATGAAGTATTCAATGAGATTAAGAAACCTCGTCACTTATCTGAAACAGATATAAGTCTTATAGCTTTATGTCTTAAATTCAAAAAAAAGGGTTATAATCCTATTCTAATAACAAACGATCGTGCGTTACAATACGTTGCAAAACACTTG
>JALTZH010000103.1 GCA_027051265.1 archaeon
AAGATGAAATACTTGTATTTAGTGTTGGAATTTTTATCAAAAGAAAAGGTGTTGAAGATTTTTACAGAATTGCTAAAAGATTTAAAAACATTAAATTTATCTGGTTTGGTAGAATTATTGACAATAAATTATATCTTAAAATAAATAAAAAGTTAGAAAATCTATGGATTTTCGGAACAATTGATGAAAATTATTTACCGTATATATATTCAGCTGGAGATATTTTTTTCTTTCCTAGTTATGAAGAAAACCAAGGAATTGTAACAATTGAAGCAGCAGCATCTAAAAATTCTTTACTCTTAAGAAATCTTGAGGTATATCGAGAGTGGTTATCCAACAAAAAAGATTGTCTTTTAGCAAATGATTTAAAGGAATTTGAAGAGTTCTTACATATTTTAATTGAAGATGAAAAATTGAGAAGAAAATTATCAAAAAACGCCACCAAATCATCGAAGAATCATGATCTCCGATACTTAGCAGATATATTAATTAAAATATATGAAGATGTCTATAATAACTCCCACGTTTCAAAATAGAAGCAATTTAATTTTTAAAATCTCTCGGTTTTCCTTAGTTTTTCTATTTTTTCTCTTGGAATTGTTTCAACGGGCTTCTCTTTTAAGATTCCTTCAGGTTTATATATAAGAATCATTATGAAAACGATGCCAAGCAATATATATTCCAACCATTCAATTCTAAATGGAAATATCTTTTCAAAAGAATATTTATAAATAACTATTAATTTTCTCGTAACTATAACAATTAAAGCACCAAGTGTTACACCTATATTGTTTCCTAATCCACCTATTATAACCATTAACCACGGCCAAAACGTCCAGTCAAATCTGTTATAAGTTGTGGCTATTACATTAGCTGTATAAAAAGCGTATAAACCACCGGCCATCGATGCTAAAGCGGAGCTTATCATTAAAACTTTCATCCTATACCTTACTATGTTTTTTCCATATACCTCTGCGGTTAAAGGATTTTCTCTAATTGCTCTTAATGTTCTTCCTAAAGGAGAATTAACCATCCTATTAACTAAAAAGTATGTTATAAACGCAAGCGATACCAAAAGTATAGCATAAAAATGAAATCTATTTATTCCGTAGTTGTTAACCCAAATAAATGGATCAGGAACTGATACACCTAGTGTTCCACCAACCAGTGGTTCATAATTGTAAGCAAAGATTCTTAAAGCTTCTCCTAATATTAGTAGAGATATTGCTAAATATTCCTCTCTTAATCTTATTGCTGGTAGAGAGAGTATAAAACCAAGCAGAGCTCCAACTATAAGAGAAACTGTTAAAACGAAAATGAACACAAGAACTCCTATAAAAATTTCATTCGATAAAATCTCGTTTATTTTTGTAACGGCTAAAGAATTCTCTTTAATAAAATCTATTTTTAAACCGTATATCCATAATATAATTCTACCAGTTAATGCACCAACTACATAAGCACCAGCTGCTACAAAAAATACTTTTCCAAAATTAGGAATTCCAGTATAACCATACTCAAGATTTAAACTGAGATTTATTATGACAAATATTGATACTAATGAAATGATGTCAACAATTATTTCAACCATTTTTTCATCACCTTTTCAAACAGTATTCCACTAATTCCCCTCGGGAACAGTAACAATGTTATAAAGATCATTAATACGGAGAACATTTGCTTATAGGCAAGTATCCAATATCCAACTACTAGGGATAGATAATAAATGAGCAACGATTCACCAAGCCCAATGATATATGCACCAATAATTGTTCCAAAAATGCTTGTAAATCCACCAACAATACTTGATGCAAAAATTGGCGGTAGCAATGTTATACCAGTATCGGGAAAAGCTGCAAACCATAGCGGAAATAAGCTCCCTGATAAAGATGCTAAGCCTGCAGAAAATGACCACGAAAACATATATACATTCTCAACGTTTATACCCATTACTCTTGCTAAAGATGGATTTTCTATAGATGCTCTAATTGCAATACCATACTTAGTTTTATATAAAAATATATATAAAAATAGCGTTAAGAATATTATTAGAAGAGATGATACGAGAAATATTCCTTCAATATTTGAGAGCTTAAAATCGTAATCTCTTAAAAGAAAATTTCTAGAAAATATACCTAAACGATCCAAAATATCAGCATAGATGTTAAGAATTCCAAAAATTATGATGTCTATTGCTAATGTTGCTATCATTAACCTAACAATATCGGCTCCTCGTTTTATTAAGGGCTTTATAACAAGAACATATACTGATGCTCCAATAATGGTACCAAAAAGAAAAGCAATTGGTAAAGATATATAAGTTGGAAGTTTTAATAATACTGTAATCGTTAAAGTAACATAACATCCTATTGTTAAAAAGGAAGCATGTGCAAAATTTGGTACTTTAGTTACCGTATAAGTTAAAGTTAATCCAATACTAGCTAGAGCTAAAAGATTCGAATATATTATTGCATCTTTGTAAATCATTTCAATAACCATAACTACACTTTGAGAAATATCTTACTTGAATAGTTTTATTATATTTTCCTCGAATGGTTTCTTAACGATTCCTTTTTCCGTTATTATTGAAGTTATTAATTCATTAGGAGTTACATCAAAAGCTGGATTTAATATATCTGCCCTTTTATCAACTATTCGTTTACCATTAAAAAATTCTATTTCTTTTCTATCTCTTAATTCAATTGGTATTTGACTACCGTTTTCTATATTTATATCGATTGTCGTCGTTGGTGCAACTACATGAAATTCAGCTCCAAATCTTTTTGCAATGATTGCAATGTTATATGTTCCTATTTTATTCGCAGTATCTCCATTTCTTGCAATTCTATCAGCTCCTACAAAGACTTTGTTTACGTTAAACTTCTCAAAAATATATGCTACTGCAGAGTCAGGTATCAATGTTACATTTAGACCATTTTCACATAACTCAAACGTTGTTAATCTTGCTCCTTGTAAAAGAGGTCTAGTTTCAGTTGCAAATACCTTGAATTTTTTTCCATCCTTAAAAGCTTTTATAATAACACCAAGAGCTGTACCTAAATATCCACAGGTTGCAAGCTTGCCAGTGTTGCAATGCGTTAACACAACATCTCCATCGTTTATTAACTTAGAACCTATTACTGCAATCTTTTTATCCATTTCATAGTTTTCTTTATAAATGGCATCGGATTCCTTTATCACAGCTTCTTGAGGATTTATACTTGTTTTGGCTTTTTTCAATATTCTATCAATAGCATAGAAGAGATTGTATGCTGTTGGTCTGGATCTTTTTAACTTAGAGGCCTCTGTCTCTAATAATTTTAAAAACGAATTTTTATCTAAATTTTTATATTTTAATGCTAACATTTTTAAACCGAGAGCAGCTGCAACACCTAGGGAAGGAGCGCCTCTTATTGCAAGATCTTTTATGGCATTGATCAAATCATCTATTGTTTCAATTATTAAATACTCCTTTTTCTCAGGTAACTTTCTCTGATCCAATAGTTCAAGTTTATTGTCCTTAAGTTTTATTACCTCGTACATAAAATATTATATATGGTTAGGATTATGAAAAAGCTTGCAAAAACTAAAGAAATTTATGATGAAGAATTGTTAAAACTTAAGAATGAAGTCGTATCAATTTTAAAAGAAAATTCAATACCAATAGAATACGTTGAAAGAATAACTGAGGAACTTCATGAAAAAATAAATATTTTAAAAGATATATTTAAAAT
>JALTZH010000104.1 GCA_027051265.1 archaeon
ATAGCTATCCATCATTGCACATAAGATTCCCTTTGTGGATACATCATTAGGGAGCACGGCTCCCTTTCGTATCCACTTCATCGGGCAGTCGTGGGGCACGCGAACCCCACCCATTTTCGATATTGCAACGTATCCTCCTGCTCCTGATGGTTATATACCGTCATTGGAGCAGGAGGTTTTTCTCTACAATAAAAATTAGATTTTTAAAAATTGAAAAAATTTTGAAAACGAGCCACGAGTAGCGAAGGAATTAAACTCTATCTATCTTTTTAAGTTTACAATAAAGCCAAATGTTAATTATTTCTATTTAAAGCTTACTAAACTATAGTAGCCAAAAAGCGATTTATACGTTTTTTACTCATGTTTATCCTGTAGAGTAGATAGTGAAAGTGTTCGAGACTGATAGAAGTTTATGGAAGATTCTTAATCTTATAAAAATTTAATAAAAGAGGGCTATGTTAAATATTTTTATTCATTTCATCTTTCGTAACTTCTCTCTTATAGAAGAAGTTTTGAAAGTAATGGGAAAATGAATCTTAGTAGTTTACCATTTATAATTATTTATGAAGGAATATATAAAGAAAGTTTTTGAAAAAAAGGATTTATCTTACGATGAAGCTTACAATGCAATGGAATCAATAGTACGTAACGTTGCAACAGATTCACAGATTGCTGCCTTTCTCGTTGCTCTAGCACTAAAGGGTGAAACACCAGAAGAGATTTCAGCGTTCGTTAACGTTCTCAAAAAATATGCAATCAGAGTAAATCCCAACATAAATGATATCCTAATAGATACATGTGGAACAGGAGCAGATAAGATTAAAACAATTAACGTTTCAACAATAGCAGCTATAGTTGCAAGTGCTGCTGGATGTTATGTTGCGAAACATGGTAATCGTGCAGTTACATCAAAAGTAGGAAGTGCTGATTTATTAGAAGCTCTTGGAGTAAAAATTGAAATGGATAGCAAGGGTGTTGAAAAGATGATTGAAGAAACGAAATTCGGATTTATATTCGCACCTAAATATCATATAGCACTTAAAAACGTAGCGAAAATAAGAAGAGAAATAGGGGTTAGAACTGTTTTTAATATTCTTGGTCCACTTTCAAATCCAGCTAATGTTAGAGCACAGCTCTTAGGTGTATTTACGTCAAAAATAATGGATAAAATTGCAGAGGTTTTAAAATTGCTAGGAGTTAACCATGCCATGGTAGTTCATGGTTTAGAAGGTATAGATGAGATATCAATTTCAAATAAGACGTTGATATATGAAGTTAAGAATGATAAGATAGATTCGTATTATATAGAACCCGAAGATCTAGGATTAGAGAAAGGAAAGATTAGCGAAATATTGGGTGGAGATCTTAACTATAATAAAGAGATTGCGATAAAAATATTAAAAAACGAGGACAATACATCCAGAAAAAATTTCGTAATAATAAATGCTGGAGCAGCAATTTATATAGCAAATAAAGCCAAAGATTTAAAGGAAGGAATAGAAATAGCAAAAAATGTTATAGAAGAAGGGCTTGCGTTTAATAAGCTCAACGAAATAATAGAATATTCAAATAAGCTTTGATATTACAATTTTTCAATTATTAAGAAATTTTTTCCAAGTATTTCATAATCGAAGCTAAAACCCATATTTTCTAAAGCGTTAATGATTTCTGTTGTAGTTCTATACTTTATAAAAGATTTATTTAGCGAATTAAAAAACTCATAGATAACTTCGTTAAAATCTATTAAGTCTGGGAATATTTCTGAAAAGATCACGAGTTTTCCCCCACGTTTTAAACATCGCATCATATTGTTTAGAGCCGTTGACATAGACTCGATATATTCAAGAACTTTTGTACATATAACGTAATCATATCTTTCTTTCACTATTATTTCTTCTATTGGAATATTTTTAAGTATGACGTTTGAAATCTTGTTTCTTTTAATTCTGTTTTCGGCAATTTTTATCATTGCTCTGGACTTGTCTATGCCAACGTACCATCCATTCGGAAATACATACTTTCCAAAGAAAACAGGTGAATAGGAACCGCATCCAACATCCAGTATATTAGAATTTCCATCTATATTTAGATATTCAGCTATAACTTCTCTATACAAATTTGAAAAATTTGAAGACAGTATAAAATCAACAAAATCTGCACCATATTCAAAATCGTATAGAATTAGAGGATGTCTCTCACTTATTATAAAATAATTGAACATTCTTATAATTTCATCATAGAACTGTAAATAATCTGGAACAATATAATTTGAATTATATTCCAAAATTATTCTTCTAAGTTTAAGTTCATCATAACTGATTAATTTTTTCAATGTATTGATATATTTAATTAAAAATATTTTATTTTGGATGTTTGGTATTTCAGGTATTTTATCTTCCTCTAAAATATTATCAACGTATTTTAATATATTATATTTTATACCAAAATCTATGAAATGAAAATATAATCTATTGAAATTATATCTTATTGTTTCTTCAATATATTTCAGTTTTTCCTCTATACTGTTATGTAATAATCTATGCAATGTTCAACCACCTTTTTTCCGTATTCTGTTAATCTGTAATACTTATAGTTTCCTATCTTTACAACTTCAACTAAACCAAGACTTATTAATGAAAAGTTGTCTCTATATCTTTCACCCATACCTTTTAAACATCCAAGTACATTACTTGGATCCGATTTAACAGCTTTGGCTATTTCTGATAGATATGCTACATTTGGATAGATCCTATAGAGATAAAACAATATCTTCCTTCTTAAGTCTGATCTGTTAAGACTTCTTACTATCATTGGATCTATGAGATATAACTTAAAATAGTTTTCTTCGGATTTTTCTTTTCTTTTTTCATCAAAAATTCGTTTCAACTCCGTTAAGTACTTCTTTTCTTTTTCTTCCTTCATATCAATCACCATATTAATATTCTCTATAAGTTGATATATAAGATTTATTTTATTAAGTCGTATAAATTTGTGTAGCTAGATATGTAGTTATAATTCGAGAAAAAAATAGTTAAAAAATTTTTATTTTATAAAGGTTATTAAAATGATACCCGATGAAGAAAAAAGAAGAATAATATTTAACTTGAAGAGCAGTGTTCCAACGATTAGATATTATACCTTAAAAAAGCTCTCAGAGATGGCAGATACCAAACCTGAGATCTTCAGTTTTCTAGCATATAACGATGAGATGACACTTGAAGAAATAATAACCTCTATAAAATTTTTAAAAGAATATGATAGAGATGAAATAATAAGAAGAGAAGCAAGTATCGCTTTGGAAAAAATTCAATCAATTGTTGGACCAAAATTTGGTTACGAAGTGCTATATTGTCATAAGTGCAAAAAATACCTGGATATAACATGGAACTATTGTCCAAATTGTGGTGAAGATATTCCCAACAAAAACAATTTTAGGACATGTCCTAAATGTAATTCACCGATAAAAAGTAACTGGAACTTTTGTGCTGTATGTGGAAACAAGTTAAAGATTTCCGAGGAAGTTTTACTTTGTCCTAATTGTAAAAGAAAAATCGATACATCATGGATTATTTGTCCATATTGTGGATACAGATTAAAATCCGTTTGAATTGTTTTTCTAAAGAGTAATTAATTATAGAAATCGTTGTGTTAGATTATTCATTTATTTGAGGAATTGAAGTAATT
>JALTZH010000105.1 GCA_027051265.1 archaeon
AAACGAACCTTTAATCATTAATAATATTTTATATATATTTTTAAGGATAATTAATCTATCGAAGGAACAGGATCTTGAAAAGAGGTTAAGCATTTCTATAAAATTTTTAAAAGAAAACATGCTCGATATAATTCGCTCGAACTTTATGGAATCCGTAATAATCGCTGGTTTTAGAGGAGAAGATATTGCAAAATCTGTTCTAAATGCTATTATCAAATATGGTGATGAGTTTGAGTTAAACTATTACATGAAAAAAAGTATCTTTGAAATCTCTTTATCAAATGTATCAGATGACGATATAAATAAGATAGTTGAATACTTAATTGAAAGAAAAGATCAGATAGTTAAAGGACTTAAGAATGTCGCCACGTTGATGGATAGTTTGATGAGAATTCTAATATTCTTGGAGAAAGATTATGTGGACAAGATAATAAGCAAAATTCCAATATTTAAAGAAAATCTTAGAGGTGAAATTCTTTCAACGATATATTCAATAGTTAAGGTTAAGGAAAATGGTAGAGATGTGGATGCAATCCTGAACACGTTGGTATTATATAAAGAAAACGATGCTGCAATCCAATACATATTATCCGAATATTCTAGAAATAAACATTTAATCAGAAATTTATCCAATGTGTTATCTTTATATGAAAAACATCCCAGTATCGTTGAAACATTTCTACTAAAATTGAACGATATATTTAAAAACATGAAGGAATTTTCATCAGAGTTAATTATTGAAACATTTAAACTGTATAAAGAACATCCAGATGTTATTGAAGACACGTTAAAATGCATAGATGGTCTTAAAGTATCGGATATCGATATAATTATAAATGTTATAGATAAACTCAAAGAATTTCGAGAAACATAAATATTTTTTATTTTTCATTTTAACATACATTTTTTCAGCCAATAATAGTGTAATTCTTTCCATAGAGATATGGTGGTAATTCTCCAAGATCAAAATCAGGATTAGTGGTTTCGTAGTAATAATATTTCTTTCCCTTATACTTGAAATAGTATCCATCAGTTCTTTCAACATTTATCCCAACACCAACATGATTATCAAAAATTATTAGAATTGCATCTATTCCTCCTGCCTTTAATAATGAGACGAGAAACGTTGCCAAATCTTCACAATCTCCAGACCCTTCTACTAATGTTTCTAAAGGATACTTAAAGTTCAAGGCTGTGGAATCATTTTCATATATAAGTTGTTTAGTAATGTTTATTGCTGCCGTTACGAAATCGTAATCGTTTGGAAAATATTTTCTTAAAAACAATGCCAACTCTTTAATTTCACTCTCATTTGGAGTTATATAATCTGAAAGATTTTTACTTCTTGGTTTTATCAATTTATAGTAGAAATATTTTCTTGAAGATGTCCTTGAATAAAAACTTAGATTTTCCAAATCAAATTTCCTTACAAACGTTGATTCATAGGCTAATATTCTATTAGAAAAGTTTGAGAGTTCGATTTTTTTGAGTTCACAACTTTCGTTGTATCCTGTTATTAACCCTTCCAAATAAGCATAATAATATACTTCATAACAACTATTTCTATCTTCATGAAAAAATATTTGATACAAAAGAATTAGAAAAAGAATTATAAAAATAAATAAAAAAATTAAATTTTTTGATAGCAGGTTTATCTTCTTCTCCACAACAATCTATATAATATTAGGGGCAATAATGCTATAGCAATTATTGCTGAAGGTCCACAGATTGGTTTCTTTTCTACTGGAGGAGGTACTTTTTCAGGTGGTTTCTTTTCTTCAGGTGGTGGTGGAACAACAGGTTTTTCTGGTTTTGGAACTTCTACAGCTGGTGCTTTTTCAACCTTTGCTTCTAATTCTTCCATTTTCTTCTTAATTTCTTCTTCTAGCATTCTCCAACCTTTTTCTGCTAGTCTTGATGCTTCTCCTAATGTTAACCATGCTTCATCAGGATCATGGAATCCATCACTATTTTCAGCTGTCCACCATTCCCATAGAATATGAGCTCTAGCGTGTAATTCTCTTGCTTCTTCAAGTTTCTTTTCATCTACACCCAATTGTTCTGCTAGTTTAATCATGTTAACAAGTCTTGATAAGTGAAATTCTGCATCTCTCATTTTACCTTTGATGTACTCTTGAATACTTTCAATAACATAATTTGCTTGTTCTACTGTCCAATCTGTATGACATTTTAGACAAACTTTGTCAACACCTATATCTTGTGGACTTCTTGGTGAATGGAATTTTATACCGTCAATTTCAGGCATATGACAATCTATACAATCAACGTTTGCTTTTTCGTGTTTACTTTCCCACCATACCTCAACCTCTGGATGTTGTGCTTTAATCAATTTTGCTTTAGTAATTCCATGCTTGAATGTATAGATTCCAACTTCTTTTGTATAATAATCATAAATCTCTCGTACATTATGCCAACCAAATATATTTGTTCTTGGATCTTCCTCATGCTTTAATTTTTTATCCGTTTTAATATCTGTAACAGGATTACATTCATATTCTACGTGACATTGTGCACATGTTAACCAGTTAAGTTTGGGATCTTTTTCCTCAGCATCCCATATAATAACTTCTCTATAGTTATTCTTAACAGCTGGGAATGCTACAATTCTCAACTTCTTCATAGCCTTTTCGTTCTTTTCTTTATCATATGGGAATGGTCCAAACTTCTTAATAGCTTCTATAAGAGCATCTCTAACTACTCTCATCTTAGCAAAATGAGGATCATGACAATGTACACAGTTTATAGGTCTTCTAATCTTTCCTTCAGCTATTAACTCTTGAGTTTTAGCATTACCCCATCTCATGAACTTTGCATATCCTGTTTTATTTCCTCCTTTACTTATAGTTTCCCAGCCAACAAGCATATCTGATGTTTTACATTGTAAACATATTGTACTACCAGCTCCAGCAGTCCATGGTTTTAAATCTTTGACGTCAGATCTACCTGCATATATATTCTCTTTCTTTGTATCAACAATCAATTGCGTTATTTCACCATCCCAATCCTTAGGTGGTACAAATAGTTTATAATCTTTTAATCTAAATCTTCCTTTATATCCTCTGTCAACTATTACGTGATCTAGTAACATGAAAACGTGACTTCTAGGCTCTGCATGTTCAAATACGAAACCATATCTATAAAGTAATAGATCAAAAGCAGGTGCTCTACCTACAGGAGTTCCTTTTTCAATTTTAGCAATAGATTTCCAATTTATATCTTTATATTGTTCATAATATTTTTGATGACATTGCCCGCAGAATTTTGGACCTTCTTCTAGTGGTTTAATTGAAGGCTTTGTTTTCTTAGGATTTGACATATGTTCTTCCAATTGTTTAATAGAATCACCATGACAAAGACTACAATCATGGATACGATGTTTACCCTCTTGTAAAAAGCTGTATATGTCACCATGACATACCTTACATCGTTCCTTAACTTCTTCCGCACTTGTTAAACCTGTAATCAATAGAAGTGTTCCTATAGTGAATAATATCAATAATTTTACGTTCATACATTAATATATTATTTTGTTAAATTTTGAAATAATTTAAATATTAAAAAAACATCATTTAAAAAACTCATTTATAATTAAAATTTTTCTCAAACAAAAAATTTTATTTTTTATTATTAAATTAATAATTAGAATTAAAT
>JALTZH010000106.1 GCA_027051265.1 archaeon
AGATATATAATCAAGGTTGAAAACGAAGAGGATTTATTCATTAAAGTTGCTAAATCAAAGGAAGGAGTTATAAAGATACCTGAAATTGGCTTAGAAGTTTATTCCACAATATATTCACAGGGTTTCATTACAAATATTGAAGGCATACTTGAACGAATAAGATCAGCGTTAATAGAAATAAAAGCATTAGAAGGTATAAATAAAGAAAAACTGGATAAAATTTTAGAAGAATTGAATAAAATGCTAGAAGGTAAAAAAGAATTCACTCTTATTATAGAAGATAAGACCGGAAATTCAGCAATTTTCTCTGATAAAGCAAAAGTAGAAAAATTATGAAACCGCTTATTGTTGTTAGTTTTTAACAATATATAATAGAATAATGTATTTATATGCGACCGTAGTCTAGCCTGGTAGGACGCTGGCCTTCCAAGCCAGAGACCCGGGTTCAAATCCCGGCGGTCGCATCATCCCCTATTATAATTTTGATAATATTTTATCAAATAAATACTTTTTTTTCTTTATTATGAAGTCGATAAATATCCTTTCATCTGGTGTTAATTCTTTTCTATAAGCTAAAAATATTTTTCTTTCAACATTTAAATCTAAAATTCTAATAATTTTAATATTATTTGAGAACTTTGCTAACAGTTCAGAGGTTATAGCAACGCCTAAATTATTTATAACAGCATGAATTTGTGAGAAAACGTTACTTACTTCTACATAATTTATCTTATATAGATCAATACCAAGCTTTGTAAATTCTTTTTTCAAGTATTTAAAGATACCTGAAGATTGTGATGGTAATATAAGAGGATATTTCAGAACGTGTTTTAATTTAACACAATCATATTTCGATAGAGGATGCTTTTTATGAACAGCAAGAATTAAACGATCCTTAAACAGTTCAACAATTTTATAGTCATTTTTAAGTTCATTTTCAAGAAAACATGCAATAGCTATGTTAACTTCATGTCTATCAAGTAATATACCACATTTTGAAGAGTTTTTTATATATATTGAAAATTCAATTTCTGGATATTCCCTTTTAAATTCTCTAAGAATTTTGGGTAAAATAAGAATTCCTGGAATATTACCCAAAGCTATTCTAACAGGTATCTTTTTTCTCTTTTTTAAATCTTCTCTTAACTTTTCGATCCTCTCCACAATTCTTCTAAGTTCTGGAAGAATGCGTTTTCCATCTTCTGTTAATTTTACACCAATTTTTCCTCTTTCAAGTAATCTCACACCAAAGAATTTTTCAACAGAATTTATGTGTAAACTTACAGTACTTGTAGAAAGGTTTAGAGATTTTGCAGCATGTAAAATGCTACCTTCCTCAACAACTTTTAGAAACGTTTTTATATATTCAAGTTTCATAATAAGAATATTATCCTTTCAAAATTCGTATGTAACTGGTTATGAATTTTTCATCCTTCTGACTTATAGTTATCCATACAACCTTATCTTTGATGTAGAATACATAGAAATAATCTTCAAATCCAGAACCATAATAAACATCAACACCCTCAAGATTTTTCTTACCATATAATTTATAATATGTCCTACCTAAAGATATCTTATCGATCATATCCTCCAATAGATTTTTGGATTGTTTTGTGATTGCAATCCATACGATAGCATATTCATCATCTTTCCTATATATAAGTATAGTTGCTTCCTCAACTTGTTTAAGTTTTTCACTATACTTATGAATTCTATAAAGCTCTTCCATTGCATCTTGTCCATAAATTCCACGAACCAAACTATAGCCGTTAATTTCTTTTGGATAAGCAATCTCTTTTTCTCTATCTATACATAGCGGTGCTATAATTAAAATGAAAAGAATGGTTAAAGTTAAAAGTATAAATGAAGACCTCATAAATAAGCATAAAAAATAATGTTTTTAAATCATTAAGTTATATAAGTTTTGCATATTCATATGAAAGTTTAAAGTACCTGGATGCTGTATCTTTAGCTTCAATTTTTTCGTTCTCACTCAAATACTTATCATCTAGTTTAAAACAGTTAACTTTAAATCTAACATATGCTCTGTAACATTTGTAGAAATTTAAAAGTTTCTCCATATCATCATCAGGATTGTATCTTAAATAACTCTTTATAAATTTGTTAGCAAAATCTTCTTTTTTATGATATTCTAAATCCATAACAAAAAAAGCTATATCGTTTATTATATCTAAATAACTGAAATATTTATTAAACTCTATTGCATCAAAAATGTATATTTTTCTTCGATTCTTTTCATCAACAATAAATATGTTTTCACTATGTAAATCTCCATGACATTCTTTATATTTTCTCTCTTTAATTCTCTTTCTAAAAATTTCATCGTTATCCTTTATAAACTCAATTATTTTTCTCTTAATATAATCGTATTCTTCTTCTCGTATAACTCTATTCACATACCTCCTTGTTTGTTCAAAATTCTCATACCAATTTCTTCTTATTCCTTTATATCCAATTTCTAACGTTTCTTTGTTACATTTTGTCTTCTTATGGAAATCCGATACAATTCGAGATATTTCTTCGATATCTGATATCTTCACCATATTCTTCTTCAGCAATACGTTCATTATTCTATCTCTTGGTAACTCTTTCATCTTGATTGCATATTCAACAACAGCACCTTCTCCTTTTATTTTTATACGATCTCCTTTTTTATTTATTGTTACCACTTCTATGTACATCTCATCTGCTAACAATTTGTTTATCCTAAATTCTTCATAGCAATAATACCTCCTTTTCTCAAGTGTTGAAAAATCCAGGAATCCAAAATTTACCGGTTTCTTTATTTTATAAGCATACTTTCCTGTAAGAAATACCCAGGAGATATGTGTTTGTACAAGTTCAATCTTTGAAACTTCTTCATCATAAGTTTCCTTTCTAAACATTGCACGTATTATATCGTTTGTCCTTGTTATATCATTACTTTTTATCTCCATATTTTTATCTTTTCATTATGTATGAAGAATAGAGAATAGCAGTAACATTTAAATATCTAAAAAATAATATTAATTAAATGAAATATGAATACTTATTAATTGGCCTAATTTTTCTCTCTATCAGGTAAAGATTGAGCAAGCTTCATTTTTAATTGAAGATTATTCATACGCAGCCACAAATCCTTAGAAAATTTCTAAATATCTCTCTTCCTTTTGGTGTATGCTCAACTTCTGGATGAAATTGTACTCCATATAAATCGAGATCCTCATGCTTCATAGCTTCTATTTCACAAATTTTGGAATAAGCTAATCTTTTAAAGTTTTTTGGTAGAGATGAAACTTCATCTTTATGCGAGACCCATGCTTTAAAACTTGGAGATAAACCTTTGAGTATTTCATCTTCATCAATCACAAATATTTCTTCCTCAGCATATTCTGCGAATTTTGCTCTTTTAACCTCTCCACCGAAAATTTTAGCTATTAGTTGATGACCTAAACAAATTCCAAGTATTGGAATCTTTTCATAAAATCTTCTTATAATTTTTGGTGAATTTCCAACTTCTTCCAAATACGGGCCACCACCGATTATAATTCCCTTTGGAGATTCTTTCTCTATATCTTCAATACTTATAGTATTTTTAACGAGCTTAACACTGACACCTAAATCTCTAACAACACGATAAATTCTATGATTGTATT
>JALTZH010000107.1 GCA_027051265.1 archaeon
CTTAGATATTATTTCAGCAAACTTCAACGCTGTTCCGGATGGTGCATCTTTCTTATATCTATGATGTGTTTCAACAATTTCAACTTCATAATCGTTTAAAATCTTTGTAGCAATTTCTACTAGCTTAAATAGAAGATTTATGCCAAGTGACATGTTTGGAGAAATAACTGCCGATATTCCTCCCTTTTTAATAAGCTCATGTATATAATTCATCTGTTCTCTCGTAAACCCTGTTGTTCCGATTATCATATCAACTTTGTATCTTGAGCATGTTTCGACGAACTTAACCGTAGCATCTGGTTGTGTAAAATCTATCAATATATCGGGTCTTTCCCTTTCAAATAATTTTTCCATTTGATCGCTTCCTTGAATTTTGGAGTTATATTTACCTACACCTAATGTTTCACCGATATCCTTACCGATATTCCTATCATTTGGTTTAACGAATGGATAGAGGAGATAGAAGCTCTTATCCTTTAAAATTAATTTTGTAACCGTAGATCCCATTCTACCTAAACAACCAGTAATTGCTAACTTAATCATAATAATTATTTTTATAATTCAAAAATTTTTTAAATTTTCAATTTTATGCCTTTTTATAAAAGGGGGAATTTGCTTGGAGGTTCAAAAAGGAGATGTTGTAATAATAAATTACATTTTAATGGATGAAAATGATAATGTAATAGAATCCAGCTATGATTCGGAACCTCTTAGATTTAAAGTTGGTTCTGGTGAAGTAATCTCAGGATTGGATGAAGGTATAATTGGGATGAAAGTTGGTGAAGAAAAGGAGATAATAATACCTCCCGAAAAAGCTTATGGTCATAGAAGAGATGAACTCGTTGTACCTGTACCTAAAGATGTTTTCTATGAAAGAAATATAGAACCTGTTATTGGTATGTATATTAACACGAGATACGGAAGAGCAAAAATCGTTAATATCGATGATAACAACGTATACTTAGATTTCAATCATCCTCTTGCAGGTGTTACTATAAAAGTAAAAGTAAAGGTTGAAAAAATATTAAGAGAGAATATTGAGTAAGTAACTTCATCATCACAGCTGACTAGGAATCTTTTGAAGAGTATTCATTCCATTATACTAAACAATATAAAAACTAGATTAAATTTTATTTATTTTTAAGAAAACTTATTTCAAAAAGAGAACAAAACCCTATATTTTATGGAATTTTATAATCGTGAGAAAGAGCTTCGTGATTTGCTAAACATGATTAATCAGGACCCGAATCTCATAACGTTTATTTATGGACCAATAAATTCAGGTAAAACGGTCTTGATGTATCATTTGGTTAACGAGATTTTACCAAAGCAAGAGGAAAAATATGCGACGTTTTACATAAATTTACGTGGCTACTCGATAACGAAGCAAGAAGAGTTTTTGAAGGTATTGTTCGAAGTTTGCGATGAAGATTCGTTTAAAAAAAAATTCGATGGGATTTTGAAAGGATTGGAGAAATATCACAAAGCAATACCTGTTATTCGAAGGATTTGGAGGGAATTCTTTTACGGAGAAAAATCATTCGACGCATTTAAACATGTGGAAGATTTCCTCCAAGAATTGAACGATAAAGGTTTAAAACCAATTATAATATTCGACGAACTCCAAGTCATAAAAGACATCAAAATCAACGAGCTTCTAATCTATCGTGTCTTCAACCTATTCATAAGATTAACAAAAGAACTCAAACTTTGCCACGTCTTTGCAATAACCTCCGACTCGACTTTCATCGAAAAGATTTATAATGAAGCGATGCTACAGGATAGAGCAAAATATTATCTGGTAGATGATTTTGACAGAGAAATTGTTGAAAATTTATTACGTGATAAGGGATTTAGCGATGAGGAAATAAATCTTGTTTGGAATTATTTTGGAGGAAAGCCAATATATCTTGTTGAAGCAATACAATCAAAGAATATGGGTAAAAATATTAAAGAAGAGGTTGAGAGGATGCTAAAGCTTAGGGAGGTTCAGATTAGGGATAGGATTGAGGTGTTAAAATTTGTTGAAAAGCATGTAAGAATTGAAGGAAAGGAAATCGTTGTCGATAGGAATCGTTTGTTAAATCTCTTATCGAGATTTAAGCATGAGGAAATAATTCCTTATGAAGGGATTTCTCCCGAACTATTATATCTTATCGAAAACAACATTCTATTCCTCGATCCAGTTAATAATATCGTTAAACCTCAGTCAAAACTTAATCTATTAGCTATAAGAAATCTGCTAAAAGAATTTAATGTTTAAATTCTTATAACTTTTATGGAATTTTACAATCGTAAGAAAGAAGCATCTCATAAAAAAGTAGTAATATTGAACAAAAGTTTTGCGACACCTAATGGATGTTGTGGTTTCGAAATATTTACGGATAAAATCGTTGAAAACTTTCTTGAAAAAAATTTCTCAAAAATAATGGAGATATATTGGGATAGAGAAAAAAACGTTCTAATATTTTTATTGAATTTTCCATTAAATTTCAGATTCTTAAGTAAGAAAAATATCGAACTACAAGATATCGAAGAAATGCCAATACTTATTTATAAAAACGAGATAATAAAAGGGATGAAAAATATACTGGAATTCTTAAAAAAATTGTAATGAATGAATGTTTTAGAGAACATTGCTGAAAATTCAACTACATCAACATTTCTACATATTTACCATAACCTTTTTTTCCAATGATTTCATCATCATAATATACGATTTCACCCCTTAAAATAACCATTTCCACATCTCCTTTGTATTTAAAGTTTTCAAAAGGTGTAAATTTTGATTTGGAATAGAAATTTTCTGATTTTATTATTCCTTCCTTTTTATAATCGACAATTAATAGATCCGCATAATAGTTCGGTAATATATCACCTTTAAACTTTAATCCAAAAATTCTTGCTGGATTTCTAGAGCAATAGTTTATCAGCTGGAATATATTTACAATTTTTAGGTTCATAAGAGTTAACGCTAGTTTTGCAAATATATCAAGAGAGGAAAATCCCGGAGCTCCTTTTAATTTCTCTTCTAAAGTATGTGGAGCATGATCTGTAACTATTGTATCTATTTTACCTTCGGATAACATTCTTAGTATAAAATCTCTATCACGTCTGCTACGTAATGGAGGATTAACGTTTGCTTTTGTTCCAAATTTATCGTATAGATCATTTGTTAAAAGAGCATGATGAAATGTAACCTCTTTCGTAATATACTCGTTTACATACTTAAAAGATTCCGAACAAGATAAATGGCATAGATGTATTCTTCTCTTATATTTTTTTGCTATATCAGATAATTTTTTTACTGCAATTATCTCCGCAAGTTCATCTCTGATTAGGTGATGTAGTTTCTTTTCTCTATTTTCTTTAATTCTGAGAAAATCTTCCGCATGAAATGAAATAGCAACATTGTTTCCATGTTCTTTTAAAAGAGATTCAACATCCTTATAATCCACGTTTCCAATAGTTCCATCCATATAAACTTTTATCATCCGAACATTGTTTTTTGATAATTCGGCTAGATTTTTTCCATTATATCCAAAAAATATTCCGAAATCAACATAACTTTTTTTTGATGCGAGTTCTATTCTCATGTTTAAAGTAATTTCATCCGTTATAGGTGGTTTAGTATTAGGCATTTCAAGTATTGTTGTTACACCACCAGCTATAGCAGCTTTTGATGCTGTAACATAATCTTCCTTATACTTTTCAAAAAAATCTCTAACATGTACATGAGAATCTATAAATCCCGGTATTACTAAACGATTTTTGACGTTTATTTTCTCATCAGGTTCCTCATCTATTATTTTGGCTATTTTTTTTATTCTTTCATCTTCTATTAAAAGTTCAGCATGAGTTATTTTATTCTTGATAACGACTCTCGCGTTTTCTATTTTTAACAACATTCACCAATACTCATCTTCAAACGTATTTGCATGAATTGGATCTATTTCTCTTAATTTCTCTAAGATCTTTGTAAATGCAAAGGCAGAAAATTTAGCTACATCTTTTGCCGTTATTACACCTATAAGTTTATCTCCTTTTTTAACAGGTATCGTTCTTATTTCATATAGATTCATATATTTACTCGCATCACATATGCATTCATCGGCACTCATTACGATCCTTATGTTTCTCATAATTTCTGATACTGTTGTGTTTTTGTAATCTTTATTTTCAGCAACAACCTTATAGAATATATCTCTATCAGTTAGTAATCCATACTTTTCATTTAGCTTTTCACCTTCTCCTTTATCAACAAAGACAAAGTTTTCTCTCTGTTTTTTCATTATCTTTGCCGCTTCATATACCGTCGTATCCTTATCAACGATTATTGGTTCATGTATTAAACTTTCAACTGGTACTATAAGTGGATTCGTAGTAGAACTCTTCTCATATCTTATTATTCTCATAAACTCATCAAAGACAAAGATAAAATACTTCGCTATATCTCTAGCAGTTATCATCCCTATTATTTTATTTTTTTCTACGACGGGTAATCTTCTTATCCTTAAAAGATTAAAAATCATTGCAGCTTCTCTTAATTTTGCATTAGCATCAATTGTATGAATGGGATAAGACATTATCTTAACAGCTTCGGTATTGTAATCTTTTCCTTCAGCAATAACTCTATACAAAACATCAGTTTCAGTAACAATCCCATATCTTTCGTTAACATCCTCGGCATTTTCATCAAAGAAGATTAAAACGGATCCAAGTTTCTCTGATCTTGCATTAATGGCAACATCTAAAACATTTGCGCTACGATCCAAAATTTTTGTGTTATGCATTAAATCTTTAACCCTCATAATATATAGGAAACGATTAACATGATTCCTTATTAATTTTACAAAACATCGCTAAGAAAGCCCTACTTGCAATCCTTTCAATATAATCGTTTAAACTTGCTGTAAAACATGTTAATCTTACTCTAAGTTGGTTTGAGAATATGTAGCATCGAGAGCATCTTTATAATTTTTTACGTTTCCTATATCTATTCTATGTTTTTCATCCATTATATAGGCATAAACATCAAGATCCCAATTTATTAACTTTCTTATAGCATCTGTTAATTGAATCTCACCACTCTCATCTTCTTTAACATTTTTTAACGATTTAAATATAATATTATCAAATATATATACTCCAACAGATATTATGTTTGATCTAGGATGTTTGGGTTTTTCAACAATATCTGATACCTTAAATATGTATTTTTCGACCTCATATCCTTCGATTACACCATATGGTCGCGGATCATCTACACATGTAGCTAATAAAAATGCATCGGAAATATATTTTAAATAGTAGTTGATTAACGAATCGACGTATTTTTCGTTAGAGATATAAGTGTCTCCAGCATAAAGTATAAATGGATCATCGCCAACAAATCCCTTTGCTCTAAATACTGCATCGCCAAATCCTCTTGGATATGGTTGATTTATCCAAAATATATAAGATTTCTCAATTTTTTCATAAAAATCTTTAAGCTCCCTATAATATTCTTCTTTACCCTTATCCTTTAAATATTCGAGAAAATCGTAATCCGGTGTGAAATGATCTTCAATCGCTCTTTTTCCTCTACCAACTATGAAACAGAATTCTCTTATACCTAAATTAAAGAGTTGTTCGAAAATTAATTGAAGTATTGGCTTTAGTATAAGATTTCCTTCTTTACTTTTTGAAAATATAGGTAACATTTCTTTAGGTAATTCTTTCGTTGTTGGTAACAATCTTGTTCCCAAACCGGCAGCTGTTATTACAGCTTTCTTTATTCTCATAAAAATTAAAAATTTAGAAATTTTTGAATTTATTTATTTTATTAATTATTAAATAACCTTTAACGAGGAGGTATTGGTTTGAAATTTTGTAAGAAATGTGGAGGATTAATGCTTCCTAAATATAGTGATAGAAAAGCTTATCTGATATGTACAAAATGCAAACACAAAGAAAAGTTGCAAAAAAAGGAGGGATATGTTTTAACAAAGAAGGAATCTCATATAAATAGAGATATCGTAATAGTAGAAGAAACAAGCAAAAAATATATGGAAGAAGATACAAAATATAGAAAAGATTTATATGGAGAGTATACGGAGGAATACGAGGACTAAATCGTTTGATACGAAATCTCTACCTAAAGATGAAAGACCATTAGATAGATTGAAAAAATACGGTCCTGAATCTTTAAGCTTACAGGAATTGCTTGCAATAATATTGTGGAAAGTTGAAGGGAAAAATATATGGTCAGTAATAAAGGATTTAATGGAGAAGTTTGATAAAGATCTATTAAAATTAAGTTCAGCAAGTTTTGAAAGTTTAAAAAGAATAATAGGTGATGAAATCAAAGCTGCTCAACTTAAAGCTTGTTTTGAACTTGCAAAAAGAATCATGTATTATAAATCTAAAACGGAATATATAAAATCTCCAAGAGATATCTTTAACATGTTGCATCCATTTATGAGAGATTTAAAACAAGAAGAAGTACGCGTTGTATGTCTCGATAAAAACAAAAAACTTATAAAGATAGAAAGAATATCAATAGGATCGAGTGATTTGAGTATATTACATCCGAAAGATGTATTTAGAACAGCATTAAATAATGGTGCTTATTATATCATATTGGTACATAATCATACCTCAGGCAATCCAGAACCAAGTGCTGAAGATATTGAAATTACGAGAAAGATTAAAGAATTAGGTGATGTTCTTGAAATATTCTTGCTTGATCATATAATAATAGGAAAAGATTCTTACGTAAGTTTCAAAGAAAGAAATTTAATATAAATCACCTTATATCTTATATTCTTAAAATTTAAATCTTGGCCTCTTGTAAGCAACGAGAAGAAAAAATTTATATTTCTAGGAGAATTTCCTGGATTTCCAAGCTTTTGGGTAAATGTTTCTTGGCATTATTACTCTCTCAACTTTAACAGCAATACCTTTTTTTCTACGCATTATTTCATCTGAACTGAGTAAAGCTTTTCCTATCGCAACTAACTCGTTCTTTAATGTCATAATAGCAACTGTTGATCCTCTTTTAATATCTTTTTCAATCATACATATACCTGGAACAGCTAGATTGGCACCATGACAAACAGCTGAAACTGCAGAATCTTTTATAAAAATCCAAGGTAAATGTGAAACTGCAAACTCAACTGGAAGTATTACCTTTCTCAATAACTCTTCTTTTCCGGTTTCTTTCCAAATATCGTAAGCATCTTTTAAATCATGTAACCTAACCATATTGTTTTCCTCTGTAAAGTTTCCAACTCTTGTTCTTCTAAGTTCTTCCATATGAGCACCTATACCCATGTATTCTCCAAGATCACTTATCAATTTTCTAACATAAGTACCGGCTTCACATCTTATTCTAAATAAAACGTCTCTGTTATCAACTTCAAGTATCTCGAATAAATATATAGTTCTTACTCTTAATGATCTCTTAACCGCTGATTTTAAAGGCGGTCTCTGATAGATTTTCCCGGTAAAGTATTTAACTGCACGTTTTAAATCTTTAATGGAAAAATCATCATGAAAATGTGCAACACATACGTATTCTTTTCCAGCTTGTAATAGAGTTGTTAAAACTTTTGTAGATTCCTCTAGAGCTACTGGTAATATCCCTGAAACTTTTGGGTCGAGTGTTCCTCCATGACCTGCTCTTTTTACATTTAATATCTGTTTAATCCATGTAATAATCTCATGACTTGTTGGGCCTCGTGGTTTATCTAGGTTGACGACACCATATCTAATATGTTCCGTTATACTTCTATCTTCAGGCTTTTTACCAAAATTGAAATCCGTTTCACTTTCTTCTAAAACTATAGCGTTTTTTCTTTTATCTTCGAACAATTTCTCAATCTTCATCTTTTATTCCGGCTTGTTCAAAAGCTTTAATTATTTCTTCTTTTGAAGCATTTTTGGATATATCTAGCTTTATATTTGTTGGTTCTAAATGTTTTATGTTACATCTTCTTCTCTTAACTTTTGGACCATCAATTAATACAAAATTCTTATCTATGATATCGATAACAACACATTTTCTACCAGCTTCTCTTCCGGCAGTTTTAACACAGACTCTTCCTATTTCTATTACCATAATTATCACCAATAATTGTTAAAAAGTATAAAAAACGAAAAAATTATTATGTTTGGAAAGATAAACCCGAGAGATTTAAAACGGTTTATGAAACAATTTGGTATAAATTTTAAAGAAATCAATGCAAAAGAGGTTATAATTGTCATGGATGATAAGGATATAATAATTAAAAATCCAAATATTATTCAAACAACATTTCAGGGACAAAAATTATATCAAATTTACGGTGAAGAAGAAATTAGAGCTAAAGAAACTTATTCTGAGGAAGATATAAGATTCGTTGCAGAACAAACAAATACTAGTATTGAAGTTGCAAAAAAAGCACTGAAAGAGGCAAAAGGTGATATAGCTAAAGCAATACTTTTAATACAAGAGGGTAAAATAAAGCAATAATGCTTCGTTTCTACTTAATTTTTAAAATCTTTTGGAATTAGGTTTCTTTCTTAGATTGATAATAGATTTAAAGAAACTTATGAAGAAGACTAGAAAAGGTTGTTATAAAAGATGACATAAAAGACCTTAAAAACAAAATTGAAAAGAGTGAAAGGATACGATTCTGAAATAAATTAACCCCTAAAAAATTTGCAGTAGAATATTTAACAATTAAAAGTAAAGTAACTCACTTAAAATATTTTCCGAGAGTCGTTTGTCTATCTTTTTTTTCTTTCTCTTCTCTTTTTTCTTTTCTTTTAACGATTACTTTCCTTTCTTTCTTAACCTCTTTTTCAGCAAAAATTTTTTCCACGATATTTTCATCCTTCAACAATATCTTAGCGTTTTCTTTTGAAAGTTGAAATTCTCTAACGAAACGTTTTGCAAAATCAATATCTCTTCTCAGACGTTCCTCAACGATTGGTAATAGTTCATGTATTATATACCTTATGGAAAAGTGTACTCCTCTCTTTTTTAATTTCTGAGCAATAGGTACTTTTTTTTCATACTCTTCTTTTCTTTTTGAGAGAAGTTTAAATACCTCAGGATACGAGTATCTTGTGAATTTTCTATACGCTTTATCTTTAGCCATTGCAACTCCTGCTGACATTAGTTCCGTAGCATATGATAGAAATGCAAAGTCCTGTCTCTTATATATTCTGCCTAAAAATATATCAGCACGTGATACATAATCATAAGCTCTTACTATTTCATCTATCTTTTCGTATTCTTTAGGAATATTTTCAACTATCCATGCAAGTAACGTCTCGGGTTCTTCATCTATTTGCATCATGGCTATTCTTGCTTTGTTTATTGTTTCTGCTTTAAATATTCTTGCAAGTACTTCAAATATCTGCAACTGTCTATCTCTATAAGATATGAGATCCACATCTTTTATCGTTATCTTTTTTCTTCCTATAGCAATTGCTTCCAGATCATTTATTGCTGATCTCAGATCTCCTTGTGCTCGACTGGCTATTATTTGCAATGCTCTTAGATCATAATCTATCTTTTCACTTCTACAAATGTTCTCCAACGCTTTAACAATATCCGTTACAGATAATTTTTTAAATTCTATCATCATAGCCTTATCTCTTAAAGATTTTGGTAACGAATAAGCATCGTTTGCTATCAAAATAATCGGCTGTCTTGTTTTCTTTATTATCTCTTCTATGGCTTTTGCACCACCTATATCCTCTCTTGCGTGTAATCCATCCACTTCATCCAAAATTATTATTCTTCTTTCATCAAACAATGTTTTAGAAGAAGAAGCTTCACCTATTATTCTTTTCAAAATTCTATAAGTTCTCGTATCTGATGCGTTTAACTCTATTTTTTCATATCCAAATTCGTTGGCTAAAGCATAAGCAGCACTTGTTTTCCCAACACCTGGAGGGCCGTGGAGTAGGACTGCCTTGTATTTAGGAATTCCTTTTTTCCACTCAAGAATCCACTTTCTTAACGTTATGATAGCATCTCTGTTACCAACTATATCACTTAACTTCTTTGGTCTGTATTTTTCAACCCATGGTAGTTTATTCATAATAATATTTGTTATCCTTTTTTTAAGTTTCTTATGAAATTTGATCTGCTAAAGGTAGGAGTTTTTTTGATTGGAATTTCACTTCTTATAATTTCTTCGATAATTGTATTGGTATATTTTAAAACACTTAGATATGAAAGCATACGAAGTTTTACCACAGCTGTTTGTGATTATGAAAACAACGTGATCATAATTTATGCAAGAGAAGATATAAAAGATGTTAAGATAATCGATATAAATAATAACACGTATTGTGCCTTTGGTTATATAAAAAGACAGAACAACGAAATATGTAAAATAAATGTCTCAAAATCTACTATATATCTATTAATATATGATAATAATAAAAAAGTTGTAAAATGTTACAAACCAAAATATATCAAACCTCCTCCACCGACTATTAGTGATTAATTTCATCAAAAAATTACGTTAAACGTTAAATTTAAATAAATTAATATGCCAAAAGAAATAGAACTAAGAGTTGTAGAAGCATTACAAAACGATGTTGGAAAAGGGATCGTAAGAATAGATACGCAATCAAGAAACCTTTTAGAAGTTAGTGTTGGAGATGTTGTTGAAATAATAGGTAAAAGAGCAACCGTTGCTATCGTGTGGAAGGCTCATGTTGAAGATGAAGGTTTAGGTATAATAAGGATGGACGGAACCACAAGATATAATGCGAAAGTTTCTATTGGAGATAGAGTAAAAGTTAGAAAAGCAAACGTAAGAGAAGCAAGAACCGTTATTTTAGCCCCATCACAATATCTTAGATTCTCACCTGGATTTAACGAATTCATAAAGAAAAGAATAATTGGTAGACCTGTGATTAATGGTGATCTATTAACCCTAGGCGTTTTAGGTACAAATTTAAACTTTACCGTTGTTAAAACAATACCAGCAGGTCCTGTTAGAATTACCGATATGACAGAGGTTATAATAAGAGAACAACCAGCAAGAGCAAGACCTAGAGTTGAAAATATTACATATGAAGATATTGGTGGTTTAAAAGAGGAATTGCAAAGAATTAGAGAGTTAGTTGAACTTCCATTGAAATATCCAGAACTCTTTGAAAAATTAGGAATAGAACCTCCTAAAGGTGTTCTACTCTACGGACCTCCAGGCTGTGGAAAAACGTTGATAGCGAAAGCGATAGCTAATGAAACCAATGCATACTTCATATCAATTAATGGTCCGGAAATAATGAGTAAATTTTACGGAGAATCGGAAGAAAACTTAAGAAAGATTTTTAAAGAAGCTGAAGAAAATGCACCTTCTATTATATTTATTGATGAAATAGATGCAATTGCTCCTAAAAGAGATGAAGTTCATGGTGAAGTAGAGAGAAGAGTTGTTGCTCAACTCTTAGCTCTAATGGATGGTTTAAAACCAAGAGGAAGAGTTGTCGTAATAGCTGCAACCAATAGACCAGAAGCTTTAGATCCAGCATTAAGAAGACCGGGAAGATTTGATCGTGAAATATACATAAAAGTTCCGGATAGAAATGGAAGAAAAGAAATATTACAAATACATACGAGAAATATGCCTCTAGCTAGTGATGTAAACCTAGATGAGATAGCAGATGTTACACATGGATTTACCGGTGCAGATATTGCTGCGTTATGCAAAGAAGCTGCAATGCAAGCGTTAAGAAGAATTTTACCAAAGATTGATTTTGAATCTGAAACAATACCTCCAGAAGTTTTAGAGGAACTAAAGGTAACAAGAGAAGATTTTCTAAACGCTCTTAAAATGGTAGAACCATCAGCTATGAGAGAGGTAAGAGTCGAAATACCGAACGTTAGATGGTCAGATATAGGTGGTCTTGAATATGTTAAACAGGAACTTCGAGAAGCTATAGAATGGCCATTAAAATATCCTCAATATTATCAAAAAATAGGTATAAAACCACCTAAGGGAATATTACTCTACGGTCCACCTGGAACTGGGAAGACGTTGTTAGCAAAAGCTGTTGCAACTGAATCACAGGCAAATTTCATAAGCGTTAAGGGACCAGAGATATTGAGCAAATGGGTTGGTGAATCGGAAAAAGCTATAAGAGAAATATTTAGACGTGCTAAACAAGTTGCTCCTTGTGTAATATTCTTCGATGAAATAGATGCCATAGCATCTTATAGAGGATACGAAACTGGTACAAGAGTTACTGAAAGAGTTCTAAATCAATTGTTAACGGAAATGGACGGAATTGAAGAATTACATGGAATTGTTGTACTTGCAGCTACGAATAGACCAGATTTACTTGATCCAGCGTTACTACGACCAGGTAGATTTGATAAGCTAATTTTGGTTCCAATGCCTAATAGAGAAGAAAGATTAGAAATATTTAAAGTTCATACAAGAAACATGCCTTTATCAGAAGATGTTGATCTGAGCAAGTTATCAGAATTAACCGATGGATACGTTGGAGCAGATATCGAAGCAATATGTAGAGAAGCTGGATTGCTTGCTTTGAGAGAAGCTATAATGAACAAGATAAGTATTGATAAGATGAAAGTTAGAATGGATCATTTCGAATTAGCAATGAAGAAGATAAAGCCATCGATACCTAAAGAAACAATGAAGTTCTACGAGATGTTTAGGAAGAAATTTGAAATAAAGGAAGAAAAACTTGTATAT
Source organism: archaeon (assembly GCA_027051265.1). GTDB lineage: Archaea > Hydrothermarchaeota > Hydrothermarchaeia > JALTZZ01 > JALUTC01 > JALUTC01. Next base: position 12,711 of record JALTZH010000107.1, read on the forward strand.
ACTTATTAATGGTGATAATTTATGGTTAAGAGGAAAGATCGTCCATATTTACCAAGCTCAACTGCAGGAATAATAAGGTATACCGATGTCGAGAGTAAAGGTCCAAAGATAAAACCCGAACATGTTATAATCGGAACCTTAGGTCTTGTTCTATTTGTTATTCTACTGAAAATGGGCTTCATAATCTAAAATGGAACTGGAAAATATCTTCAACACATTAATTCTTGAACTTAAAAGAAAAAAGAATTATAACGTTAAAGATGTTGAAAGGATATGTCTAACAATACTTGAAGAATATCTAAAGAATGAAGAAAAAAAATTAAAGATTTTAAGAGAATTTTATTATACATTAAGCGAGATCGAAGAAATAATTTCATATGGAAATAAATTACCAGCTGAATTAATGTTTAGAATTGATACTTATCTGTTAATAATGGAAATATTCGCAGAAATAACTAAGGATTATCTGTTGAAAAAAAAGATCACAAGAATAATATTGTTAAGAAATAGAAAGAGAAAATATTTTTAATTTTTGCTTTAAATTTTTAGTTAAGAGAAATTTAGTTCTTTTTCAGCTTCTTTTAATAAATTTTCTGCGAATGTTTCTAATTCTGATAAACGTTTCCTATCTATTGCTTCAACCGTTAATCTTATCAACGGCGAAGTATTGGAAGGTCTCAATATAAACCATCCATCTTCAAATATAACTTTAACACCATCAGTTGTATCAATTGTATAACCTTTCTTAAGAAGTTTCTCCTTTATATTTTCTACAATTTTAAATTTTATCCTATCATCGTATCTAAAATTCTTCGTAATATTCGGATAAGAAGGTATTTGATCAACAATTTCGGATAATTTTAAATCGTTTTTGCTTAGAATCTCTGCCAATCTTAGGACAACGAGTAAAGGATCATCAAAGTAATAAAAATCTGCTAGGAAAAAGTGACTTGAGAGTTCGACACCTAATCTCGCCTTATATTTTTTCATAGCTTCTGTTATAAAAACATCTCCTACTCTAACCCTATAAATTTTAACACCAAGCTTTCCGAGTTCTTGTTCTAATATCATTGAACATGATACGTTAGCAACTACGTTAAGCTCCTTTTTATCCTTAAGCATATCCTTTGCTATTATTATGGCTACCTTTTCATTAGGGACAACTCGTCCTTTATCATCAACAATTATGACACGGTCACCATCACCATCAAATCCAGCTCCAAAATCTAGATTAAGACTTCTAACAATCTCTTTAAGTTGATAAAGACTCTCATCCGTAGGCTCAGGATCTCTACCTGGAAATCTACCATCGGGTTGAGCATTTAGTGATATTATATTTAAACCAAATTCTCTAAGTATATATGGAGCAACAACGCTTTGTGCACCGTTACCACAGTCGATAGCTATGTTAAATTCCTTTTCAATACTTATCTTTTTCGAAATATATTCGTAATATTTTCTGATAATGTTTTGATTCTCTATCTTATATATGTTTCCAATTTTATCCCAATCAACTAATCTAAATTTTCCGGAATAAAATATTTCCTTAATTTTCTGGTTTTCTATGGTATATCCAGTTCCGTCTGAATGTCTAAATCTTATCCCGTTAAATTCTGGAGGATTATGGCTAGCGGTTATATATGCACCGGAATCATAATCCCCTACAAATACTTCAAAGTTGAAAAGAGGAATGGGTAAGAGAGTAGAATAGTATATTTCTACACCAGTAGAAGCTAAACCTGAAATAAATGCATGCTGCAATATTTCACTACTGGTTCTATTATCTCTAGCAACAAATACTTTCGAATCCTTGTCTAAAAATGTACCATACGCATATCCAATTCGAACCATAACATCAGGCGTTAAATCTTTGCCAAATATTCCTCTTATATCATATGCTCTAAAAATATGCTCTAGTTCACTTAGTAACATATGAATATAACTTTTTATTAACATTTATTTAATAGAACAGTGATTAAAGTAGAGAGAAGAATCGTTAGAATTACTTTTATTAAGCTTTTTCAGATCATTAGCATTGGAACTGATTTTTATCTTTCCATTACAACGTCGCTAAGAAGCCTTGCTCTTCAAAAGCGGGGGGATGAAGGTGCAATGGCAATTGAAACGTTTATATAGATTATAAATAATTTATGAAAAAAGCAGAGAAGCAAATGCATAAAACATTGAAAAGAACTAACATATTTAAATTACATCCAACAAAAGAACAAGATTATATAAGGAGACAAGCTTAGCTAAGAGGAGAGAGTTCAAATTGTATGAAAAATCTTATTTCTATGGTAGACGGCTTCATCTAGGAGTTAAAAATTGGTTTTATGATAACTCCATTAGGAAGTGGATTAAATTATATTGCTGAGTTTAAATAATATTTAAATTCCTCCTCATTATGTTCCGTTAAATTATTATCAGTAAGATGAAAAATGAATAATGTTTGGAATATGTTTAATAATAGCAGGATTAATAATAGGAAATGCTTCTGTAAGAGCAAATAAAGTAAGTAGTACTGAAATAAAACATTTATTTTCACCAATAGATGATGTACGTAAATATCTAATTAATGAGCGTTCTTCAGAGAAATTAAATAACTATGCCAAATATTTAGTGAAAAAGTATAATAAAACCATTTCCATAAGTGAATAAAATACGGAAAGAGAGTTTTTACACCTTCCATATAAGTTTTAAGTCCTTAGAGTTAAAAATAGTAGAGGTTTTAATCAGGAAAATTAACATAAAAAGGAAAAAAGCTAAACTACTTGTTTGAAATCCTATTTCTATTAATAAAATCATGTGCGACATTATAACAGAAATTAATACTTTTCTTACAACATCAGGATTCCTGATTTCACTTATAATTTTTAAATATAATCCTATGAATATAGAAAGAATTGGAAGGATATATATGCCAAAATATTCGTAAGCATTTCCTATGAAAGTTTTTGTAAGTATAACTTCCGATTCTATTTTCTCTCCAGAAATAATACGATCAAATGTTTTAATTGTAAATGCAGCTCTATAAAAAGGATATAAAAAGATAGGAATTTTCCACATACTATAATAAACATTTATAATAATATAT
>JALTZH010000108.1 GCA_027051265.1 archaeon
CTATAAATGCCTTGAATAGCGTATTTTAAAGCATCCTTATCTATATCTCCAGCGTAAATTTTAATCATGTATTTATCAAGATCTTTTTTTAAGTACTCATTAACTAACATAGATAGACTATATGCTTCTTGACCAGTTGAACAACCTGCAGACAACATGAAAATCGTTTTCTTCTTGAAAATACTGGGAAATATTTTCTCATAGATATATTTGAAAACTTCTTTATCTCTGAAAAATTCCGTATAATTTATTGCTATGTAATTTATGAGATATTCCAATTCGTTCTTGTTTTTGACAAGATATTTGTAATACTCCTGAAAACTTTTTATTTCAAGTTCAGCCATCCTTGATGTAATTCTTCTCATCAAATATTTCTTGTCATAATATCGCATGTTTATATTAAAATTCCTAGTCATAAGATTTAGGATTATACTGAAAAATTTTTCATCGTTCATATCTCTAACGTATATAAATTTGTTTTAACAATTGCTTTACCTGTATTTGCATGAAAAAAAACTGTTCTTAAGATTCTTCCACCTACATCTTCACCAACTATTCTTATACCTAAATTTTTTAACGTCTTTTTAACAGATTCCACATTTTTCTTACCAATACATATCATTCCAGATTGAAATATATCTGATCCTCCAACAATTTTAGCAACGATATCATGTTTATTCGTACCATATTTTTTCATCTCTTCAAGTAAATATATCGCCGCTTTATCTCCAAACTTTGGATATTCCTCATAGCTAATATGACTATCCGACTTAGGTAAAATCACATGAGACATTCCTGCGATTTTTCTTTTCTTATCGTAAAACATCAAAGCTACACAGGAAGATAACGAATAAGCTACTAGTATGCCATCTTTTTCTAATACTTTTGCTTCACCAATGTTGACTAAAAGTTTAGAAACCATATTTCTCCTTAATTATCTTAAACAACTTGTTTAGATTTTCCTTTGATAGCAATAAAGCTATATAGCATATGCTTTCATCCTTTTCCAAAAAGATTTTAGTTTCATTTATTATAACTTCCTCATATTTTGAAATATCATCCATGACAATTTTCATTAAAATCTTGTTTATGTTAAGAACATCGATTATTTGAGAATCCGTTGAAATTATTTCAATGTTTAGGAATCTTCCTATTGAATTTATATAGGAATAAGTTATTATATCATTATACCTCATAATCTTGTATTTATCAATTCTTGTAATTTCTTCTAAACTTTTTCCGAGTAGCTTTTCTAAAAAACTTCTCGTATAAATGTTAAGTATTCCACCAGATAGGTCTCCTTCTATGTTTGAATATATCGTTAAGCATATATCCTTGTTATTCTTTGATAGCGTAGCAACAAAGTCCTTTATATTCTTAACATAAACTGCTGGTATTGAAATGTTTATACTTTTATCAATCATACTACCTAAAGCCGTTGAAGCAGATCCAACACCTATATTTCCAATTTCTTTTATAATATCTAAATCCACATCCATTTTTTACACCCCAAAATGTTGTCTTGCGTAATTAATCAATTTGTTAAAATCATCATCCGATACAAACAAAACAAAGTAATTTTCGTAAGGTTTATTTTTAACAGATGTTTTAACAATTGTAAGTAACACACGCTCCTTCTTCTCTAATTCGTAAAGTAATACGTTCTCAAATATTTCTCCAATAGTCACATCAACCGTATAATCCTGTTTCTCTAAGATAAGAAAAATGTTTAAAAAATTCTTGAGTGATAGCATATAGTACGTTGATAGGAGATTCCCATATCTTATTACTTCATTTATATTAATATTGCTCTTCTTAGTAATACACTTAACGAAATCTGACGTAAGTATAAGTAAAAACGTTATCTCAACATTTCCTTTAAATTTTGTAACAATTCCAATTGCCTTTTCCTCTAGATTTTTCATTTTTACAAGGATATCTCCGATATTTTTTGTACTAACAATATATAATTCTGGTGGAGAGCTGTCAATACTTAAATTAACGATGTTTGCTAGTGCTGAAATAGAGTTTCCTATACATATGTTGGTAATTTCTTTGAAGATATCATACTTATATTCCAGATTCTCGTTCATAATTCATCACCCTTAATTATCTTAAATATATTAAGTATTGGAACAATTTCACCAGAACCAAGTATAGTCATTCCTGAAAATATACTTTCACGCCTATCTATTATAGATGTTTCAAAATTCTTTACAACAATATCTTCCATTGAATGAATCCTATCTATTGAAAGACCGTAAAACTTACTTTCTTCTGCTATTATTAATAGATAATTCTCATCTCCACCTCGTCCAAGACCAAGCTTTTCTTTTAGAGATACTATGGATACTGTTTTATCTCTATGTAAATATAGACAGGCATCATTAAATCGTTTTAATCTTTTCTTATCAATCTTTATAATTTCTCCTATTAAATATATAGGAACAGCATACTTTCTATTAAGGACTTCGACGATTAGTGCTTTTATTATTGCTATATTTACTGGAATTTTCAACATAACTCTTGTTCCAACATCTTTCTCTGTTTCTATTAAAACTTTCCCTCCCAGTGCTTCTATTCTTGATTTAACTATATCCAAACCAAAACCTCTACCAGAATATTGTGTTGCTCCTTCTTTTGTTGAAAAACCTGGCTTAAATATCAGCTCTAAAGCCTTTTCATCCGGTATGTTTAAATCGGAGATCATTCCTAGCTCATAAGCTTTTTTCTTAATTTTATCGATATCTATTCCTTTACCATCATCCTCCACAGTTATTATACAGTAATCCTTTTCTCTTCTTGCAATTAATTTAACATTACCTTTTTTATCCTTTCCTTTCTTTATTCTTTCTTCTGGAGGTTCTATACCGTGATCAATTGCGTTTCTAAGAAGATGTATCAAAGCTTCATCTAACTCGTTTATTATGCTTCTATCTATCTCTATATTTTCACCTTCTATTGAGAAGTTTATCTCCTTTCCTAAACTTCTTGATATTTCACGAACCATTCTATAATACTTTGAAAATATAATTTCAAGAGGAACAAGTCTTATTTCAAGAATTAACCTTTGTAGTTCAGATATGTTTTTATCAAAGATACTTTTTATCTTATCAAGCTCATCCAGATTCTTATCTTTAAGAACATGAGCAAATCTAATCTTTGCAATAGATAATTCTTCGACACAACCCATTAATCGGTCTAACTGTTCAGATCTAATTTTAATGAACTTAATCTGTTTTCGCTCTTCCTCTTTTTTCTCAACACCTGGAACTTTTTCAGCTTCACGTAGAATTTCACCGTCTTTAAATTCTTCTATCTTAGATACTATTTCCGAGATGTTTAAAGAGGATTTTACTTCTTCAACATCTTTATCCGTTTCAATTATGAGAGTAAATTTATCAACACCTTTTTCTATCTTATCGAGAGATGGTTCTGATTTGATTATGTTGCTAATCTTTTTAAGATTATAAATGACTTGAAAACACCTTACATCTTTCATTTGAGATCTCTTATCAACAGATATCTCAATTCGATATTTTTTCTTTTTGCTAATTTTTCTTTTCTTACTCTGATCAACTTTAATCCTTTGATCTTTTAGTGACTCAATATCTTTCATAAGTTCTTCTATTCGATCGCTATGTTTCTTTTCTAGGATATCATAAAATATGTCTAAGGACTTATAAATCAATGAAATAACGTAATCGTTTAATTCTATATTTCCATTTATTATTTCTTTCAGAATACTTTCCATTTGATGTGCAATTTTTGATAAATCCGATAACCCCACTATTCCTGCAGATCCTTTAATCGTATGATATATTCTAAAAAGTTCGTTCAAATTGTTTTCGACGTTTTCACCTCTCTCAATCTCTGATAAAATTTTATTCATTCGATTCACAAGTTCTTGTAACTCGTATAAAAATTCTTCCAAAATTTCTTCTCTCATATTTCTGGAGTCAGTATATTATCCAGATTCAAAATTATAATTATATCGTCACCTCTTCTTATCAATCCCTTTATATATTTCTCACTTAACTTAACTTCCCCGTATTTAATTTCTTCAATTTCATTTTCAGATACTTTAAGAACACCTTTTACTTTATCCACGAGTAATCCGTAAAGTTCATTGTTCTTTTTAACTATTATAATTTTCTTCGAGTTCTCTTTTTTATCTTCTATTCCTATTCTTTTACCTAAGTCAATTATGGGTATTATTTTACCTCTTAGATTTATTACACCAAGTATAAAATCTGGAACTTTTGGCAAAGGAGTTACTTCCTGATATTTAACAACTTCTTGAACTTCAGAAATGTCAAGAGCGTATTCATTTTCTCCTATCATAAAAGATACCAAGATTATCTGATCCATTTTTCATCACCCCTGCTTTAAGACGTTCTCAATTTCTCTAATTACTCCTTCCGCTTGAAATGGTTTAACTATATATCCTTTAGCACCAACTTTTATCGCTTCTTTAACTTTTTCATTTTGTCCTAAACTTGTACACATAATGATCTTTGCGTTTGGATCCTTTGACACTATTTGCTTAGTAGCTTCAATACCATCCATAACTGGCATTACAATATCCATTAGAACAACATCCGGTTTTAGTTTGAAGTACATATCAACAGCTTCCTTTCCATTACTTGCTTCTCCTACAATTTCATATCTCTGTGAGAGGATTTTCTTCAAAATATTTCTCATAAAGGCTGAATCATCAACTATTAAGATGCGAACCATAATATATGGTATTTATAATTTAAACTTCTTCAAAAATGCCTCCAACTCTTCAATCTTTGTTTTAACTTCTTCTAAACTTTTCATGTAGTTACTTATATTGCTTTCTATTTCTTTGATTGATGCATGAATCTCTTCACTAGCAGCGGCGGTTGATTCAATTGCAACTGATATTTTATCGGAAAATTCCTCTATTTCTTTAATTTTACCCAATTGTGTCTTTAAGTTTTTACTTATTTCTTCCATTCTCTTCATCACCTTCATTATCTCCTCGTAAATTTTGCCAAAGATGTTGATCAAGTCTCCTATTTGATTTGTATACTGTTTTATCAACTCAGTAGATTTGCCTATGGTTTTGTTCATGGATTCAATTCTGTTCAATACTTCATTAACAATGTTTTCTATCTGCTCTGCAGATTTGGTTGAATTTTCAGCTAACTTTCTAATCTCATCAGCAACTACAGCAAATCCTCTTCCATACTCTCCAGCTCTAGCAGCTTCGATTGCGGCATTTAAAGCAAGAAGATTTGTTTGTTCAGCAATTCCAGTTATTACATCTATAATCCTTATGATTTGTTTAGATTTCTCACCCAAATCGTTTATTTCGTTTGAAATATTTGTGAAAACATCCAGAGTATTCTTTGTTGCTACGGTTGCTGTTTCTGCATGACGTTTACCTATATTTATATCCTTTTCTACCTCTTTAAATACGTTAAAGGTTTCATTTGTAAAATTGAAAATGCTTTCAAATACATTTGTAAAGTTTTTAATCTCGTTGTTTATTTTATCAATGTTAGATGCTAATTGCTGAGCATCATTAGCTATTTGCTCCGTTGCTTTTGTTATTTGTCCTACAGAGCTTTTACTTTCCTTAATAAAGTTATAAGTTTGATCATATGTGTTTTTAAACATTTCAACATCATCATACATCTGCTTTATTATAGATCTAATATTATCTCTAATATTTAATAATATTTGTTTCATATCTCTAATGGCTTGATTTTTATCCTCGATTTCTAAACTTACGCTTAGATTTCCTTTGGAGATTTCATCTGCAAATTTTTTCATCGTTTGTATTCCTTGTATTAAAGCTTTGTTTATTTCTACAATCTTTTGTTCTTTTTCTTTGACATTTCTTAAATCGTATAACATTTTAAGAACAGCAACATTTTCTCCCTTTTTATTTTTTATTGGAGTTGTGTATATTATTACAGGTATCTTTTCACCATTTCTATTGATTATATGAAGTTCTCTTTTGGTTGATTTGACTATATTATTTAGAACCATATAGCTTGAACATCTTGGCGTATGACAGGCAGGGTTTTTCTCATAGTGGGTATATTCGTAACAATGCTTTATACCCATCAACTCACTTCTACTATAACCAAACAGTTTCTCAGCAGCTGGATTCATATAGATACATAGGAAGTTTCTATCAGTTATATAAGCTGGAATTTCTAAATGTTCAAGCATACTAGTTATTATCTTAAATTCAAGACTATCTTTAAAATCTTTGGATAAGCTCAACTTTAGCATCATAACTCTTTCACCTCTTCTACAATATTATATATAAATAAAAAAATAAAATAATATATAGATTATTTTTTATCATATAAATCACTGAAGTTGCATTCTAGTTTCCGTATACAATACTGGAGTAACGAAATCAATTACACCAGGTGCTCCGAATTCAGGTCTTACAAACCCTGTTACATGCGTCCTTGGTCCAATTCCTCCAAATAAATCTCTTACGTTAACAGTTAAAGCTACTCTATCTCCTCTATTTATTATAGGAGAATCCTGTCTTACACTTCCATCAGCATCTTGTAGTACAAGTATACCATAGCTGGTTTCCGTAGCATTTGCAGCACAGGAGAGAGTGGATGTATTTCCAAATTTAGGCCATACGTTGTAGTTATCATCAAATATATCTTTATATTCAATACTATCGTTATAACAATCATTATCGTATTTAAGCTCTGCTTGTGTTGTTGAGTTTGAAATCGTTAACTTTGTTGTTCCTAAATCTAATGGTGCCGATCCAGCATTGGGTTCTATAACTACAGCTAATTTTATAATTTGGTTTTGTGCTCTATCAATTGCACCATATATTGCAACCACTTTCAACCCTGTAGATACCTCTTCCGTTGTAGTTCTACCAGTAAGCATTGCTTTCTGTTGAAGGTAGCTAGAGGTTTGTATCAACACACTCGCTGCAACAGCTGCAACGAGAACCATTGCTATGAAAATTATGAGAGTACCTATACCTATAGCACCTTTCATCTTATACACCTCTAAAAAATTAGTTAAGATAAATAATGAACTAGCCATTTGTGCTAGTAATTATATAATAATTATAATATATATAAAAATAGATATTTGATTATCTACACATTTAAGGCATAAAAAAAATAAAAATTATTCTTTACTGTAGAAGAACCACTCTTTGCGTAAATAACGGAGGTGCTATGAAATCTATCACCCCCGGAGCTCCAAACTCAGGTCTAATAAAACCTGTCACACGAGCTCTTGCAACAATACCTCCAAACAATCCTTTTGCGTTTATTGTTAGTATTGCTTTGTCTCCACGGTTGATTACAGGTGTTTCGTTACTTAAACTTCCATCCATATCTTGTAAAACGAGAACACCAAAGTTTGTATAAGAAGCATTTGCACAAGAGGATGCATTTGAACCATATCCCGGCCATACATTGGTATTATCTGAGAATATGTCATAATAAACTATTGTATTATTGAAACATTTAGGTGTATAAGTTAATTCCGAAAGAATAGTTCCGTTTGATAATGAGAGTTTTACGGTTTTTAAATCGATAGGAGATGATCCAGCATGAAGTGTGATCATTATTGCAAGTTTTGCTATTTTTCCTTCCTCAACGGCTCCAAGCACGGCTAAAATATTTATACCAGATGAAATTTCTTCCGTCGTAGTTTTTCCGGTAAGCATTGCTTTCTGTTGAAGGTAGCTAGAGGTTTGTATCAACACACTCGCTGCAACAGCTGCAACGAGAACCATTGCTATGAATACTATTAATGTTCCTATTCCAACAACACCCTTCATAAAAATTTATTAGCTACACGTCTCTATGTATATTCTAATAAATATTAATGTATATGTTTACATAAGAACGCATATATATAAATACCTACAATCTACAGGCATAAAAAAATAAAAAATTAAAGTTTTAGGATTATTGCAATTGTACTCTTTCTTCAGTAAATAGTACTGGGGTAACGAAGTCAATTACACCAGGTGCTCCGAATTCAGGTCTTACAAACCCTGTTACATGTGTCCTTGGCGTTAATCCACCGAACAATCCATCTACGTTAACCGTTAAAGCTACTCTGTCTCCTCTAGTTAATATAGGTGTAGAGCTTGTTATACTATTATCGGTATCCTGTAATACTATTATACCGAAGTAGTTTGATGTTACATTTACACAATTTGTACCTTCACCTGGCCATGCATCAACAGTAGTTCCATCGAAGAGGTCGTTGTAACTTTTACTAGATGCAAAACAACTTGAATTGTATTCGAGTTCAGCTTGCTTCTTAGAATCTGAGATTGTTACTTTCGTAGTACCTAAATCAATTGGTATTGAACCTGCATTTGGTTCAACTATTATAGCTAGTTTAATTACTTCCTGAGGTGATGCTGAAATATTTACAGCACCATATACAGCAATTACTTTTAATCCCGTAGATACTTCCTCTGTTGTAGTCTTTCCAGTTAACATTGCCTTCTGTTGTAAGAAGCTAGAGGTTTGTATTAATACACTAGATGCAACTGCTGCAATCAATACCATTGCTATGAATACTATCAGTGTTCCTATACCTATAGCACCTTTCATTTGCAATCACCGATTTAAAATTTAGTATATCATCTAAGATGATTTTACTTGTATATACTAAACCATAGATAAAAATAATGGTTTATGTATCTATAACTGTATATGGTTGCTTACGTTCAAACTTTTTTTATGTTATATGCAAGAAATAAAACTTTTAAATAAGAGAGAAAAATTCATATCAGATACAAAATCGTTATGTCCTGAATGTCTTAAGATAATAGATGCAACAATTTTTGAAAAGGATGGAAAAGTATGGATTAGAAAGATTTGCAACGAACATGGAGAGTTTGAAGATTTATATTGGGGTGATTATAATTTATACCTGAAAGCAAAGAGATTTGCTCATGATGGCGATGGTATATATAATCCTCAGGTAACATATGATAGAATAAGATGTCCATTTAGCTGTGGATTATGTAAAAATCATCTTTCACATCCAGCGTTGATAAACATCGTCGTAACCAACAGATGTAATCTTTCATGCTGGTATTGTTTCTTCTATTCAGAAAGAGCTGGATATATATATGAACCTAGTTTGGAACAGATAAAGTTTATGCTTGAAGCTGGTAAGAGGATAAAACCTATACCACCCAATGCTGTTCAGCTTACAGGTGGTGAACCAACTCTTAGAGATGATTTACTTGAAATAATTAGAATAGCTAAGGAAATTGGTTACGAACATGTTCAACTAAATACAAATGGTATAAAATTAGCTTTGGATGAAAAATTTGCAAAAGATGTTAGAAAAGCTGGTGTCAATACAGTATATCTAAGTTTTGATGGTACTTCAAAGAAAACAAACCCAAAAAATTTTCCAGAGATACCAAAAATTATCGAAAATTGTAGAAAAGCGGATCTAGGAATTGTTTTGGTACCAACTGTTATAAATAATGTAAACGATAACGAGGTTTGGAATATAATACAATTTGCCGCAAAAAACATAGATGTTGTCCGTGGTGTGAATTTTCAACCCGTATCATTAGTAGGTAGGATGCCAAAAGAAGAAAGAATGAAGTATAGAATTACAATACCTGATGTTATCAAGAGAATTGAAGAGCAAAGTAACGGCATCGTAACTAGAGACGATTTTTATCCTGTACCATATGCTTCATGTATTACGCACGTTGTTGAAGCTTTAACAGGTAAAAGATTTTATGAATTGACAAACCACTTTGCATGCGGGATGGCAACCTATTTGTATGTGGAAGACGGAAAAATAATACCAATAACGAAATTCATAGATGTTGAAGGATTGTATGAATATTTTAATGAAATTTCTCAGGAAATCATATCCGGTAAGAAAAATAAATACGTTGCAATTTTACAAATGCTATTCAAGTTAAACAGCTTTATCGATAAAAAATACAAACCTAAAACTTTTAACATAAAGAAACTTCTGTTTAATGTAATAGTTAGACATGACTACGAAGCATTAGGACAATTCCATAGAAGACTATTATTCATTGGAATGATGCATTTCATGGATTTATACAACTATGATATTGAACGTGTTAAGAGATGTAACATTCTCTATGCTCTACCGGATGGTAGGTTTATTCCTTTCTGTGCGTTCAACGTTATTCCAGAATTGTATAGGGATAATGTTCAGAAAAGATTTTCAATAAGTATTGAAGAGTGGGAAAAAAGAACGGGAAGAAAATTGATACAAGATTTTTATAGAAGAATCGAGAAATGATTTTGTACAGAAGTTCTATTCTTTTTCTTTTTTTGTATTACTTTTGAATTTTAAGGTTTCCATTCTGGTACTTTTTCTAAGGTTTTTTCATCGATTGCAACAGGATAGAAAAGTTGTTTACCAATTCCTTTTTTAACTTTTTTTGTATTTGGATCTATTATGTACTTTCTACCATAATCGTATATTATTCTCTGACCTTCTGGACCTGTTATAAAGGCTACATACAACATTGCAACCTCATAATTTATATCTGGATGTTTACTAGGATTCACAACCATTACATGATATGGATTGAACAACTCTTTGCCACCAGAGAATAATATATCCAGATTGTTAAGTTTATCTTTCAAGGCCAAATACGTTCCAATATCTGCAAGAGTATATGCTTTTAATTCATTTGCCATTATTAATGTCTCAGCCATTCCTTTACCTATGCTTTTATACCACGTCCCTTTTGGTTTTATTTTTAAATTTTCCCAAATGCTTAATTCTTTCAAGTGCGTTCCCGATTGATCTCCCCTAGAAATAAATATAGCTTTACCATTTTCACCAGCTTTTGCTATGAGTTTAAATGCTTCAGAAGCCGATTTGGCAACTCTAATGTTTGCTGGATCATCTTTAGGACCAACTATAATGAAATAGTTGTACATTACGTATCTTCTGTTAACATAAGAACCAATTTCTCTATATACGTGTTCAGCATCTTTTTTTAGTTTATAATATTCGACTTCCTTTTTTGGTGCATGAACAATTACCAAATCTGCATCTCCCAAACTAGCTATCTTTAAAGCTTTTCCCGTCCCAACGCATATCAGTTTTATTTTCACGCCATATTTTTCTTCAAATTTTTTATTCAAAGCATCAGCTAATCCCGTTGCACAAAAGCTTGTAGTAGTTGCAATTATAAGCTCTTTATCTTTAAACATTGTTGTCATTGTTTCATTTTTTTCTATTTCAATGGTCTTTTGAGTACATGCAGCGAGAAGAATTATCAAAAATATTACAAATAAATAGCCTCTCATACAGGTTTGTTTATTGTAATGATATTTAAACTTAAGTAAAGAAAGGTAAGTTAATCCGATTATTCTTATTTTTCAGACTTGCTACTTCTCATCATAATTTTCAGGATGAGCTGGGTTTCATCATTAATCATTATAAACATATATTTTATCCTAACGTTAAAAAGCAAAATCTCTTTAACTTATCATTCCGTAGTTATTCATACATTACGTTTCAGTATGGACTCTCCTTTTAGTATATCATTTATATCGATTCAGAAAAATTTTCGTATAAATTATAACTAAGCATTGTTTATTAAATTATTCTTTATTTATTAGATTCACAAATATTAACACATCCTCATGAATTATACAATATTAAAAGTTAATATATATTTTATTTCTATTACCAATTCTTCTCTTCTTTATTAATCCCCGTTTTTCAAGTTCGGATAAGATTTTACTAACTTTAGCCTTAGAAAAATTTGTAATCTCTTCAATTTTTTTCTGTTCAATACCGTTTTTTCTCATAATGATTTTTAGCACATATATTTCATCATCTCTAAGTCCTTTTGTTACTCTTTCAAATCGTATTTTTCTCAAATAATATCTTAATACAAATATAACTGTAAGAATTAGCAAAGTAAGTATAACAATATGATTATAGTTAGTGATTCTTTTTTCTGGTTGAATTGTAACCTTTTCAACATATGTTAAAAACAACGCTACCTTAAATAACCCTCTACGATTTTTAAATTCGATCACATAATAATTATCTCCCAGTTTTATATCGGAATAAGGTATGATATCAAGGAGATTGTATTTCTTTGATACAAATATTCGCATGGTATAATTTATAACATTTGCCTGAACAATATCCGATATTATTACAGTGTAGTGCTTAGATATCGTATTATTTTCTGTTTTAGTAAATGTTATGTATGAAATGTTTTCAAAAACATATTTTACTCTTGCATAACTTATATTTTTAGGAAAGAAAATCGTTATGTATCTCAAATTTCCTTCCCTTTTAACGATATAAAACAATTCGTTGTTATCTTCATCAAGTATTTTCAAAGAATCATATGAGTCTTGGAAAACATAGGTAAATCTATCAAACAATTTATTTGAAGCAATTGTTATATATATTTCCTTCAATAATTTATCATCATAAAAATATATATGTGAAGTGTAATCTAAAATTTCGATACTCCATACATTTTCCAGAACTAATGTTATAAAAAGAAACAAAATTATGAAACACAACTTTTTTCTCATTTTATTATTATTAATATTTACTTCTTAATTCTTTTTAATATGGAAGAATTCGTAGTAACTCCATGGGAAGTTCGAGGTAAAATAAATTACGATAAACTCGTTAAAAATTTTGGTACAAAATATATTGATGAGAGTCTTTTACAGAAAATTAAAAAACTGACTGGAGATCTACATTTCTTGCTGAGAAGGAAGATATTTTATTCGCATAGAGATTTAGATAAGTTATTAAACGATTATGAGAGAGGTATTCCGTTCTATTTATATACGGGTCGTGGGCCATCGGGTCATGTTCATCTTGGTCACTTAATACCATGGATTTTAACAAAATGGTTGCAGGATAGGTTTAACGTTAAGCTACTCTTCCAAATAACCGATGATGAAAAATTTTTGTTTAAAAAAACCCTCTCACTTGAGGATGCTTTAAATTATGCATACGATAACATACTTGATATTATAGCTTTGGGATTTGATCATAGAAAAACCGAGATATTTATTGATACTGAATATATAAAGAGTTTATATAAAATTGCATTAAAAGTTGCAAAACATTTAACGTATTCAACGGTAAAAGCTGCGTTTGGTTTTGATTCGAGTTATAATATTGGTGCTATATTTTTCACAGCAATTCAATCAGCTCCGGCATTTATTGAGTATGAAAGAAATAAACGGTTAATAAATTGTCTTATACCATGTGCAATAGATCAAGATCCGCACTTTAGATTAACAAGAGATGTTGCAAAGGTTTTAAAATATCCGAAACCATGTTTAATACATAGTAAATTCTTCCCAAGTCTTTCAGGTTTGGATAAGATGTCAAGCTCTGAAGAAGTTTCATGTATTTATGTTACCGATGATGAAGAATTAGTAAGAAAAAAAATTTGGAAGGCAGTAACTGGAGGGCGTGGAACTGTTAAAGAGCAACGGGAAAAGGGTGGTATTCCAAAAAATTGTTCTATATTTATGTATTACTACTATCTATTTGAGCCAGATGATAATAAATTAAGAGAAATCGAAAACAAATGTAAAAACGGAGAATTGTTGTGTGGAGATTGTAAGGAAGATTTAATCCTCAGAATAAACAAATTTTTAAAAGAACATAGAAAAAAAAGAGAGAAAGCAAAAGATTTAATTGATAAATATCTTGTACGTGATTAGTATGTTAAGCGATTGGAAGTTTAGCATGATACATATTCTTTATGGAATATTATTTGGAATTCTTTTCTTTATATATTTATCAAAGTACAAGTTTGGAATAATATTTATAGCGATGCTTGCATTTATTGCATCTTATCCTTTATTAATATTATTAAGAATGTATACAAAAACATATATAACATTTGGCTATTGGTTAAAGAATGGATATCTACATTTCCTACTAACATTACTATTGGTCTGGGTGATATTGTATAATCTTTAATTATTATAATGAACGTTTCAGGTATGAGAATTTATCCTTGCTCTGAAAAGCTTCACGACTTTTTTGTATAATTATCTTTTCAGGATTCTTAATTTTTAATATTTAATTGTTTGCACTTTTCCTCATTTTTTTTATTTATATACTTCTCGTAAGTTCCCGATCCTCAGGGTCGGGAATGATATAGGTCCCAAAAAGTTTAAGCTATACTAGTAGTATTGAAAAGTAAAATAATTGTATACAGATTGGGACATAGACCAACACGAGATAAGAGAATAACAACTCATGTTGGTTTAGTTGCTAGAGCTTTTGGTGCTAATGGTATTATACTTGATAAATACGATGAGAATGTAATTACCAGTATTAAAAAAGTTGTTGAAAGATTTGGGAACGATTTTTTTATAGAAGTAAAGGAGAACTGGAGATCATTTTTACGGGAATGGAAGAAACAAGGTGGAAAAATTGTTCATTTAACGATGTATGGTATAAATGTGGATGATATTATAGAGGAAATTAAAAGAGAAAAAAATCTATTAGTTATAGTTGGTTCAGAAAAAGTACCTGGAGAAATCTTTAAAATTGCAGATTACAACGTTGCAATAGGAAATCAACCACACAGCGAAGTATCTGCATTAGCCATATTTTTGGATAGGTATTTTGAGGGTAAAGAGTTAAAAAAAGAGTTTAAAAATGCTAAGATTAAAATTATACCACAAAAAAAAGGTAAAAAAGTTATTAAAATAGGATAATTTGATAAGGAATCTCATGAGAAAACATTGGTATCGTTCTAATGGTTGAGAGATTTTTTAGGACTTACTTTTAATTGATAGGGAGTGTGAAAAAATTTGTTATCAAAAAAAATTATAATGAAAATTTTTTCTTCGATTTCAAAGAGATATGATATAATCAATAAGATAAATTCTCTAGGTTTTGATGACAAATGGAGAAGATTCCTGGTAAAAAATTTTGTAAAAGGAGTCATACTAGATGTTGGAACCGGAAGTGGTGCAACGTTAAAACATATAAAAGATTATAAAATTAAGATTGGTATTGATATAAGTAAAGAAATGTTAAAAATAGCTAGACTTAAAACCAATGCATATCTAATTTTAGCAGATGCCCACTTCCTTCCTTTTAAAGATGAGATGTTTGATACAATAATATTAGTATTCGTGTATAGAAATTTAGAGGATAGAAAAACTTTTCTGAAAGAAGCATACAGGTTACTTAAAAATAAAGGGAAACTTCTTATATTAGAATTTTTCATGCCAAAAAATGTTGTTTTAAAACTGATATATATATTAGTTTGGCTTCCCCTGATAAATTTAATCGGTTACATTATTTCGGGAAATTTTTTTGCTTATAAATATTTAAGAAACTCTATAAAAAAATTTTCATCCAAAGATATTATACTTGAATTATCTTCGTTTGGGTTTAAGGTTAGGACCTTAGACTTATCCTTTGGAATTGTTCGTCTCTATATTGCGTTTAAGATTTAATATATTTCTCTGGATTCTTTTCAAACTCGCTTTTACAATGATCGCAACAGAAATAATAAACTTTTCCCTTATAAACGGTTTTGTATTTGGTATCCTTACTAACTTTCATCTTACATACAGGATCAATATATTCCTCAATAATTAAAAAATTAAAAAATATTTAAATTAAATTTAGCTTTCTCCACAATTTTTTAAATGATGGATATAATGTATTTGGAAAAAAGTATAAAATTAATAATTTATTTAATGATCTAATTGTTGGA
>JALTZH010000109.1 GCA_027051265.1 archaeon
TATTATGAAGATCGTTCCATAGAAAGAACGTTAGAAATAGCTTGGGATTTATTATCAATGCTTCCAGAAAGAGATTTAAAGAAAATCAAACCAGAATATATCAAAAAATACCATCCGAAATATAAACGACAGGCATAACTTATATTTATTTTTTGAGGAGGATTATTATGATAGGGGTAGCATTAACAAGAATGGAACTTCAAAGACTTAAGAAAAGATTGAAACTAGCAAAAAAGGGGCATAAATTGTTGAAAGAGAAAAGGGATATACTCATAATGGAGTTTTTTAACATTTTGGAGAAAGCGAAAAATCTAAGAGAAGAGGCTGAAGAAAAAATAAACAAAGCGTTCAAATCATTAATACTCTCTGAAGCTTATCACGGAACAACATTTATTGAAAGAATATCTAATGAAGTTGGAAAAATTGGTGATATTAATATATCGTATAAAAATATAATGGGTGTAAAGGTTCCTTCCTTTAAGCTGGAAGATACTAAACGAAACCTACTTGAAAGAGGATATGAATTGTATACAACATCTTTGGTAATAGATGATACTGCAAGAAAGTTTGAAGAATCTCTAAGATATGTTATAAAGTTAGCTGAAATAGAGAAATCTTTGATATTGTTAGCTGAAGAAATCCAGAAGACAAAGAGAAGAGTTAATATATTGGAGAAGAGGGTTATACCAAATCTTGAACTAACTATAAAGTTTATACAGATGAAACTGGATGAAATGGAAAGAGAAAACTTTATGAGATTAAAGAGAATCAAATCAATGCTAGAGAAAAAAGCAAGGTAATTATCTATTATTTGAAAATAAACTCGTTATCTCATAATATAAATCGTTTATCGTTTCTATCAAACTTATCTTTCCTTCTTCTATTTTATCCATTTTTTCTAAGAGTTTAGCTGTTCTCTCCTCTTCAATTAGTTCTTTGTAATTCTTATAAAGATAAGCATTTACATTCATTCCTATCTTATTAGGTATAAGAGAATTCTTAATTATATCTGTATATTTTTTCTTAACCTTTTCAACTATGGGAGCATAGGTTGATGGTCTTCCAATTTTTTTGTTTTTCATTTCTTGAATGAGTGTTGAATCCGTATATAACGGTTCTTTTGGGACACTTTTATATCTTACATCATAAACTTCCAATTCTCTCTTATTATTTAATTCGATATTATTATCTCTATATTCTCTTAAAATTTCATTAAAACCGTTTTCGATAATTTTCAACATTAATTCTTTTTCATCTATAAGTTTATTATCCAACATTACTGCAATTGTTGCAAACTTTACTCTCATTGATTTCATTTGGCTTGCTATAAATCTTCTGAAAATTAAATCATATATTTTATAATGGTTATATGTTAAAGTAACATGGATTTGCATTAATCCTGCTTGTATATTTTCTTTTAGTTCTTCAACATCTATAGGTTTGGTAGGTCTTATACATTCGTGAGCACCTTCCTGATAATAACTTCTAGGTTTGAAATATTCGTTAGCATACTCTTCAGAATATTTCATGGCAAGGTAATCCCAAGCAATTTTTTTACCAATCTCTGATACTGTTGTACTTGATGTTCTATGATAGGTAATAAGACCTGATTCGAAAAGTTCTTGTGCTATTTTCATAACGGTTTCAGCAGATAGATTAAATCTTCTACAAGCTTCTTCTAAAAGTGTAGCGGTTATAAATGGCGGTTCTGGATCTTTTGGTTTTTCATCGATTTTCTTAATTATTAATCTTATATTGGATTTATTCTTTCTTAAGTAATTGGAAACGTTGCTTTCTTCAATATTAAGCTTTTTCGATAATTCCTTCTTTGAAATTTTAACAACAATAGGTCTATTGAGTTCTTTTGTATAAATTTCTAATCTTATATAATCTTTCTTTATGTATTCTTTGTATCTATCGATTATCCACTTTAGTACTGGAGATTGAACTCGACCTGCGGATAGCCATTTGATATCAAAATGTTCCTGTAACCTTCTACTTAAATTTAATCCGATCCATGCATCTTCGATACGTCTTGCAATTTGTGCTTTTAATAAATTTTCATCAAAATTTTCAGGATTGTTTATTGCTTCAATTAATGCCTTTTTTGTAACTTCATGAAATCTAATTCTTTTAATCTCTTTATCTAAGAATGATTCGATGACGAATTTTACATCATAAGCAATTTTCTCACCTTCAGCATCTGGATCTGTTCCAATGTATATTTTATCAACTTCGGATGAAAGCTTTATCATTTCTTTTAAAATATTCTCTTTTCCATTTATGAGCTTATAACATGCTTCTAGAGATGAGTTGTAATATCTGGCACCAAAAATATAACCGTCGGTTTTATTTATATCGAGATCAAAGATATGTCCCATTGTTGCATAGGTTAATATCAGTTTGTTTCCAAAGATTACTTCATAACAGTTGCCACGCTTAACTGCTTGTCCAAAGAAGTTTGCAATGGTTTTAGCTTTTGTTGGAGATTCAACGATTATGAGAATTCTATCAAACTCTATATCCTTTCCGTATTTAAGCTGTCTTGTTTCTTCGATTTCCTTAATTAGCTCTTTTAAATTTATTCTAAGGAGATTTTTAAAATCAACATCGTATGGTATTAATCTACGTTTAAATGTTTCAAATTCATCTTTGTTATCAACTAAAACTATACTTAAACCTTTGGTTAATCCTGCGGATGTCAATCTACTAGCTCTTCCCGAAGCTTGTATGTATGCGAATGTATCATATTTTTTTATTTCATCTTTTCTCTGATAATTTTTAATATAATCCAAAGCTTTTTTTATAAGAAGTATTAAAGTTTTATCAACATCACTTAGTTCAAGATTTTTAAGAATTTTTCTTTTAACATTTTCAAAGGATATTTCTCTAAAATTCGATAGTTTGTTTATAAATCTACCCAATTCTATTTTTTCATTACCTTTTAGTTCCTTAATACAATCTCTTAAAGCATATAGGATTCTTGTTAGGGTTAGATTTTCGTACGCTTTTTCATCTTTAAGTATTTCTCTTAATTTATCTATAATATGGTTTATATCTCTACAATCCTTTAGCTTATTAGAGATTTCTTTAAGTTTTCTTATACTTATTTTATCGTAAGGTAAATCGTAAAATATAACATACTTAAGAGCTGTAGGAAGATCAATTCCTCTAACTAAACTACTCTTCCTTGAATTTGTTGATACCAATATTTCCAATAAACCATGTTCAAAGGCTTTAAATTTTCTCTTACTAGTTGTTTCGTAACTTTCTGCCGAGAAGCCATGAGTTCTTAGAATTTTAGTTATACGATCGATATTTTCTCTTCTTGCGTATATTATACAACCTTCACCTAAAGCCTTAACAATGTTCAAGATAATTTTATCCTTATCATATAACGTTAATTCTTCTATATTCGAATCGGACTTTAGAAAAATTACTTGAACATCTTTAAATTTATATTTATAATTATATCTTACTATATTTTCCAAAACGTTTATTTTATCATCTAAAATTAATGCCTCTGTATTAATAATTGGCTTATTTGTCTTTATAATAATAATTCTCGTGATGCAGTTTAAGATTCTTCCAATGGTT
>JALTZH010000110.1 GCA_027051265.1 archaeon
ATGGTATTAAAAGATTACTTAAATTTATTATTGCAACATCTAGTAGAGGAGCACCTAACAACGCCGCAGCAGCATTAAACGCTGAGATTCCCGGAATAATTTCGACGGATAAATTTAAACCTTTTTTTGCAATATATTCTAAAGCTAGATTTGATATTCCATATATATTTGGGTCACCACCAGATATTAAGGCAACGTTGTATCCTTTTTTAACTAAATCAATCGCGAGTTTTACTCTTTTAATCTCTTCTCCCATATCACTTTCTATTAGTTTTGACTCATCCAGAATTTCTCTTAAATGTTTTATGTATCTTTTGTAACCGATTATGTAATCACAATTTTTTAAAACTTCATATGCCTTCAACGTTAAATACTTACAATCTCCGGGACCTATGCCTACTATATAAAGTTTTTTCATATTATGTTAAAAATATGAAATATTTTGAGGTAAGGTGAAATTATGAATCCTCTAGAAGTTAACATATCAAGTTTAAAAATCAGAAATCCAACAATGCTAGCAGCGGGTGTTTTAGGCATATCAGCAAGTTTACTTAGAAATGCATACAAAAGTGGTGCAGGAATTGTTGTAACAAAATCTATAAGCAAAAATCCTAGGTTTGGAAATAGGAATCCAGTCGTATATGAATTAAAGTACGGATTGTTAAATTCTATAGGATTATCAAATCCTGGATGTGAGGAATTTCTTAAAGAAGTCAATGAATTAAGAAAGGATAATATACCTTTTATTTTAAGTGTCTATGGGGAGAGTGTTGATGAGTTCAAATATCTAATCAAATTCTTCAACGATTATGTTAATGCCTTTGAATTAAATCTCTCTTGTCCAAACGTTAAAACTGGTTTAGAATTCATAAAAGATGTTGAGCTTGTTTTTGATATTGTAAGAGAGGTTAAATCTATTACAAAGAAGCCAATTTTTGTTAAAATTTCTGCAACGGTTAATGATGTAGTTGATGTTGGTAAAGCTTGTGAAGAAGCTGGTGCAGATGCAATAGTTGCTATTAATTCAATTAAAGCCATGAAAATTGATATAAGATTAAAAAAACCAGTGCTTAGTAGCATTTTTGGTGGGTTATCTGGAGAAGCAATAAAACCTATAGCATTAAGATGTGTTTATGAGTTAAAAAAAGAATTAAGCATCCCAATAATTGGATGCGGTGGTATCTCTTGTGGTGAGGATGCTGTCGAATTTTTACTAGCAGGTGCTTCAGCAATTCAGATTGGTACTGCTGTCTATAAAAAAGGTTTAAGAATTTTTAGAGATATCTGCATGTTTATCAAAAATTATCTAAACGAAAACGGTTATTCAAAGCTAGATGAAATAATTGGTCTTGCTCATAAAGCATAAATATGTTAAAATAAATACCTTTAGGGTTTAAAAATTACATTTATTTTAAATTTACGTTTTACTGGCAAATTTAATACTTCTTCCACACCTTTCATATTTTTTATATAATTTATAAATTCTTTCAATGATTTCTCGTCTTTTTCAATAACAACAACCCAAAGATTATACTTGGATCCATCTCTTAAATAACTATGAGTGACGGATTCCCTTTCATTTAATTTTTTAGCAACATCTTCTAAAAATCTTTCATCAACCTTTATTGCAAGAAGTGTTGAGTAAAATTTAAAGTTTTGTACATCTATTCTCAAACCAAATTTTCTTATTAATCCCAAGTCTTTCATTTTTTTTATACGTTTTAAAACCTCTTCTTCTGTTATACCTAGTTTCAATGCTATTTTATAAAATGGTCTTTCAATAATTTCAAGTCCTTTTTGTATTTCGTAAAGTAATTTTTTATCAATGTCATCGAGATTTCTAATTACATCCTCTTTCATAAAACAATATTACGAATATTGCTTAAATCTAGGATTTATATCATTTTAACTTAGGGATCAAGACCCACATCAAGATGTATATAACTGATGAAAAAGATAAAAAACGCAAATAATTAAATATAAAATTTCTGTTCCTATGAACATGAATATCGTTGGAGTTTATACTCTTACAGATGCTTAATTAAGTATGAACATAAATTTCAAATGAAATCATTCGTAAGAGTAGATAATTTGCTTTTGCAAAGTATCTTATAAGTAACGGGAATATAAATTTATTATTATAAATATTTATGTTATGGGAAAGATTCTGATAATCGCAGGAAGTGTTTCAGATTTAGAGTTGGTTAAAAAAGTTGAAGAAGTATTAAAAGAATTTAACGTTGAATATGAGATACAAATCGCATCCGCTCATAGAGAACCATTTAAGGTTTTAGAAGTATTACAAAAAGCAGATGCAGATGTTATAATAGCAATTGCAGGATTATCTGCAGCTTTACCAGGATTTGTTGCAAGTTTTACAACAAAACCTGTTGTTGGATTGCCAAGAGAGGTTAAACTTGGAGGTTTAGATTCTTTACTATCTATGGTTCAAATGCCACCAGGTACACCAGTTGGTGTTGTAGGAATAGATAACGCAAGAAATGCTGCATTATATGCATTACAAATTCTTGCATTAAAGGAAAAAGATCTTGAAGAAAAAATTAAGAGGTATAGAAATATGTTAAAATTAGAAGAAAGAATGGAAAAGGTTGTTGAAAAAAGTGAGTAAAATATTTATTTAATTTTAAAGTATTTTATAATATAATTTTAAACTGAATGGAAATCTTCGGATTATCTAAGAGGAACATATAATTTCAATATATAGTACTTAATTTTATCTTAATTTTATAATTTTCTTACGAATGATCATATGAGAGTAAAAAATTTGAAAGAAAGAGGTAAATATACGGGTCTGCCGGGATTTGAACCCGGGATCACGGGGTCCGAAGCCCCGCATGTTATCCAGGCTACACCACAGACCCATTTATCATAAAATTATATATTTTTTTAATGTTTATCTAATTTTTGCACCTAATTTTTTAAAGAATTCCTCTAATTTTTTTACATCTAAATCAATGTATTCAACTCTTATGGTTACACTCTTTTTACCTTTTGGGAACTTTTCACTCCTATATATATCGATTATGCGACATTTAACTTCAGGGAAGAATTTCTTTAATATTTGAATAAGAATATCCTCATCGAATTTTTCATCTATTAACAATGAGAAATCTCTAAATTTTTTCCTAAACATTTCGAACTTAAGCTTTATTCGTTCATCATCACTTAGCAACTCAACGTTCATTAGCTTCAAATTTATACTTTTCCTATTAACTCTGATCTTTATATAATCTGGAGTAACTTCCTCTAATAAACCAATATGAACTTTTCCAGTAGATATGTTTCTCACAGCAATCTCTTTTCCCTTTAAATTTAATAACTTTTTAAATTCCTGTGTTAATAAATTTATAGCTTTATCACTACGATAAATATTTCTTTCGATATTTTTAAAAAATTTTTTATACGAATATATTTCGCTTTCAAGCTTGTTGAAACTTCCTTCGTTAAACATTTCATGAAGTATTTTACACGAGTTAATAAATTCCTCTCTTATTTTCTTTGAATATTTGTTATAAAGTTGTATATC